>JAHEEX010000247.1 GCA_024640465.1 Sphingobacteriales bacterium
ACATCGCCATACGGCTTCTTCTTCGGGTTTATAGAGAAGGTCAGCACAAACGGGGCAATGTTTTGGGAAATGGATAATTTTTTCATGTCCTGTTCTGAGATCTGCCAGGGATTTGACGATATATGGGATTACATCCCCTGCTCTTTCTACCAGTACCTGGTCGCCCAGCCGGATATCTTTTTCCCGGATGAAATCTTCATTATGCAATGAAATGGAAGAAACGGTTACACCGCCAATGGGAACCGGGTCGATTTTGGCAACAGGTGTTATACTCCCGGTACGCCCTACCTGAAATTCCACCTGGCGCAAAATACTGGTGCCTTGCCGGGCTTTAAACTTGAAAGCAATGGCCCAACGCGGATGGTGGGTAGTCATGCCCAGCTTATCCTGCATTTTCAGGTCGTTTACTTTTATAACCATTCCGTCAATTTCATATGGCAGTTCGTCCCTTCCCTTTTCGAAATCCAGGCAATACTCAATCACCGGCTGAATACCCTTAAAGACTTTTTTTTCTTTTACCGGGCTACGGAAACCGAGTTCCCATAATGCCTCTAACGAACCGGAATGGGTGTGTAATTTGGCAGGCGTTTTTTTACCATCTAACAGTGAAGTATAGCTGATATGATAAAGGAATGCCTCCAGGTTCCTTTTATTAACCTCCCTGGTATCCTTTATTCGAAGTGTACCGGAAGCCGCATTGCGTGGATTAGCCAGCGGCGGCAGATTTTGTTCTGCCAGTTGTTCATTAAATTTTTTGAAATTTTCTTTATTCATCAGCACTTCCCCCCTGATCTCAATTTGCTGGATGCCTAAGGCGGAGAATTCGGCTGATAAAGGAACAGAGCGGATTTGTTTGAGGTTGGTCGTAATGTCTTCCCCTTCCACACCATCCCCTCTTGTTGCGCCACGGGTAAACAAATCGTTCTCATAAACCAGTGAAATACTGGCGCCATCAAATTTTGGTTCAACGCAATATTCCATTTCGGTTAGCCCTGAGAGTTCCCGGGCTTTCCTGTCCCAGTCTAAAAGGTCTTCAGCATTGTAAGAATTCTCCAGTGAGAGCATCGGCACAAGATGCTGAACGGTCTTAAATGATGAAGTTAAACCCCGGGCAACCCTCATGGTGGGCGAGTCGGGTGTTATCAGTTCCGGGTTTTCCGCTTCTGTTTTTTCAAGTAATTTAAAAAGGCGGTCGTATTCTCCGTCAGAAATCAGCGGGTCGTTCATTATATAATACCGGTATTCATGAAAACGCAGTATTTCCCTCAGGCCTTCCAGGTGTTTTAAAACATATTCAGGATTTCGGGTATGTTCCAGCCACTGTTTGGTCTTTTCCTGTATTGTCCGGTTTTGCTCAGTCGTATACATGCTTGTCTTAATTGGGCATTAAAATTAAGTAAAGAAAGCATGGCGAATCCGCTCTAAATTGGCAGTTATTAAAATAAAATACGTAAGGCATACACAATAAAATCTTGTCAAATTTGAATCTTTCCCTATCTTGAATTTCAATAATACTACAACTAAATCGATTTGCCGGCATGACCCCAGCGCGTAAAAAACCAAATATCAATACCAGCCCGCTTGAACTGATGCCTGATTTTCAGTTTGCTGTTTCAGTTGACTGTGTCATTTTTGGTTATGAAAATGATATGTTGAAAGTGCTCCTGATTAAAAGCGACCTGCCCGAATTTAAAAGTAAATGGTCATTGCTGGGAGATCTTGTGCATCCTGATGAAGACCTTGATGCCGCGTCGTACCGGGTATTGAGGGAGCGGACCGGACTGGAGGATGTATTCCTTGAACAGGTACATACATTTGGTCAGTTAAACCGGCATCCTGCCGGAAGGGTTGTAACGACCGCTTATTTTTCCCTGATCAATGTTAAGGACCATCAATTGAAGCAATTGGATAATGAGCTGCACTGGCACCCTGTGAATGACATTAAAACCATGGCCTTTGATCACAAAGTAATATTGGACACCTGTCATAAGACGCTTCAGAAGAAAATCCAGGAAGAGCCCATCATCTTTAACCTGCTGGAAAAAAAGTTTTCACTCCGGGATCTGCAGAATTTATATGAAGCGATCCTGGGAGTTTCCCTCGACCGGCGTAATTTCCGTAAAAAACTATTTACTACCGACCTGCTTACCGACCTGGATGAAATGGAAAAAGATGTTCCTCATCGCCCGGGTAAGTTATATACGTTTAATCATGCCCGTTATGCGAAGATGAAGAAGAAAACTTTTGTGGGGATTGACTTTTGAATTTAACTGCAAAGTAATAAAGAACGCAGGGTTATAGTGATCCCCCCGCCACAAGTCTTGCCGGAATAATCACTTCTGTTGGAGCTGCACCATGCAGGAGAATATCGAGCATACTCCTAAAAGCATTTTTACCCAATTCTGCACCGCTTGTTTCCACATAAGTAATTTCAGGGTTGAACAGAGAAGGCAGAAAGCCATTACTGATAGCAATAAGTGAAACTTCAGCGGGAATTGATAATTTAAGTTGTTGAATGGCTTTAATAGAACCGGTAAGTATTTCATCGCTCATACAAAAAACAGTATCAGGACGGTCTTTCTTTTTAAGTGCAGATTCGGTCAGGTTCTTTGCTTCTTCGCTGTTACCGGCATGGACAATGGAAATTTTTGTATCAGGCGACTTTTTTTTGAATGCTGCCGAAAAGGTTTTCATTCTTTTTCGGGTGATCAACAGGGAAGGGTTTCCAAAGATGGCCAGTACTTTTTTACGTTTTTTGAGGATAATTGCTTCAGCGGCCATTGTTCCTGCAATGGCATCATCAACACATACTTTCATAAACCCCGGTTCTTCCGGAACTTTATCAAAAAAAACAAGCGGGATACCTGAATCTTCAACTCTTCTGAAGGCAGAAAAGTCGGTGGTTCCGGTGGAAAGAGCTACCATAATGCCCGCCACCCTGTTTAGTTTGCATAATTTAAGGTTCGCTGATTCTGTTTCCGGGTTATTGGCCGATTGCAGGATCATAAGAGAATAACCTTGTGACCTGGCTTCTTCCTCTACCGCGGCTATAAAAGAGTGATAGAAGAAATTGGATATCTCCGGTACGATCAGCCCGATCAGTTTACTTGCATTGGTTCTGAGGTAAATGGCAAATGCATTGGGTTCATAATCCAGGATTTCTGCCAGTTCCCTTACTTTTTTCTTGGTTTGTTCTGCTATATCCGGATGATCCTTCAGTGCCCTGGAAACAGTGGAAATGCTGATCTGCAACAGATCCGATATATTTTTTAAGGTAGCTTTTGCCTTCATAATGGCGTAAAGTTAAAAAAGTTTTCCACAGAAAACATTTCCGCAAACCTTTGCGGTGTTATGATTCTTTGTAATAATACCAATAGCATTTAGATTCATGCCGGATTTATAATAACCTTGTCCGGTTTTTATAAATAAATATAGGGAGGACTGTTGTTTTCATGCAGCAAAATATTGTGTTCCATTGTCCTGAGAGCTGGTTAAGGGTGCTAAAACTGATTCAGCTTAAATGTTCAGGGTATAAGCCAGGATTTATTCAATGGATGCATCAGTCTTCCCCTTAAATTAATTTTTTATCATTTTTTTTGGTGAGTTATGTAAAATGTACATAATTTACGCCGACTTTAAACTAAAAACCACTGTTTATGACCCCCAAACGCTTCATCAAGGCGATGTTGCTTCCTGTTGTAATGCTGTTTGCATTCCAGGTAACATTTGCCCAGGACAAAACTGTTTCCGGTAAGGTAACAGACAGCAGGGACGGATCTCCGGTTGCCGGAGCATCAGTTACAGCCAAAGGTACCAATGTGGGTACTTCTACTGGCGCTGATGGATCTTTCAAACTCTCTGTACCTTCTTCTGCAACAACTTTAGTTATTACTTCCGTTGGCTTCGCAAAACAGGAAGTTGCTATCAGCGACAATATGACCATTGGTCTGTTGGGTGCTTCTGGCTCAACCATGAGCGAAGTGGTTGTTACCGGTTATGGTACAGCCCGTAAAAAAGACCTTACCGGTGCTGTTACTTCGGTAAAGGCAAAGGATTTCAACCAGGGTATATTTGCTTCCCCTGATCAGTTGATCCAGGGTAAAGTAGCCGGGGTACAGGTTGTAAACACATCTGGTGCTCCAGGTGGTGCCGCAACCATCCGTATCCGTGGTGTAGGTTCTATCCGTTCCGGTAACTCCCCGCTGGTTGTAGTGGATGGTGTACCCCTTAGTGGCGGATCTGCTGCACCTGGAAATGGAACACCTCTCGGTGGAACACCTGCTGATAACCCATTGAACTTCATTAATCCATCGGATATCGCTTCCATGGACGTATTGAAAGATGCCTCCGCTACCGCCATTTTTGGTTCAAGGGGCGCCAATGGTGTCATCATGATCACAACCAAGAAAGGATCTACTGGCGCACCCAAAATTGAATTTAATACATCTATTGGTGCAAGCAACCTCCTCAGAAAAATTGACGTACTGGACGGAAACGAATACAGGGCTGCTTTGAAACAATACAATTTAACCGGTGGTGATTTTGGATCCAATGTTGATGCAATGGATAATATTTTACGTACCGGTTTACAGCAGAATTACAATATCGCCGTTTCCGGCGGTAATGAAAATGGCCGGTACCGCATCTCTGCCGGTTATCTCGACAACCAGGGTATTGTAAAAGAATCAGGGTTCAAGAAATATTCTGCCAACCTTACTTCTTCTTTCAAATTCCTGGAAAGCAAAAAGCTCGGACTGGATATCAACCTTATTGCAGCCCATACACAAACCCAGATTGCTCCTATCTCCAATGATGCGGGCTTCCAGGGAAGTTTGATAGGTACTGCATTACAGTGGAATCCTACTCATCCTTTATATAAGCCAAATGATTCTATCTGGGTTAACAATCAACTGGGTGCCACCACCATCAATCCAATGGCTTTACTGGCTGCTCATGATGATGTAAATAACCTGAATACCATTCTGGCCAGCATTTCTCCAAGTTATAAAATCCTGAACAACCTCGAATACCGCATGCTCTACAGTATCAACTATAGCGCAGGTGAAAGAAGAAGTGAAATCAGGAACTGGCTTAACCTGACTGGTAACAATGGTTTTGCCCAGATCATCAACAACAAATCAAACAACCAACAGCTTACACATACGCTGACCTATACCCCAAAACTGACAAAAGACCTCAGTTTGAATGCGGTAGTTGGTTACGAATACCTGAAATTTGATTATAAAGGAAGTGGCATGGTGGGTAACCGCTTTGTTGACTACCCTGGCCTGAAGTATACCAATTATATGGGTAACGT
>JAHEEX010000071.1:0-10000 GCA_024640465.1 Sphingobacteriales bacterium
ATTGCACAGGTACTTCGTATGAATGGATACAGTACTGCCGCTTTTGGTAAATATCATGAAACGCCACCTTGGGAAGGTTCTGTTTCCGGACCTTACGACCGCTGGCCAACCGGATCAGGGTTTGATAAGTTTTATGGATTCATCGGTGGTGAAACCAACCAATATCACCCAATGGTATATGACGGTACAACTCGTGTATTTCCCAATGTGGATGATCCCAATTACCATTTCACTACGGATATGACAGACCAGGCCATTGGCTGGATGAATACCCAACAGTCACTAACACCCGAAAAACCATTTTACATGTATTTTGCCACAGGCGCCACCCATGCACCGCATCATGCACCTAAAGCATATTCAGATAAATACAAAGGAAAGTTTTCACAAGGGTGGGATAAGCTACGGGAAGAAACTTTAGAAAGGCAAAAGAAGCTGGGAGTGGTTCCGCAAAATACCGTGCTTGCACCCAAACCCGCTGATATTAAAGACTGGGATAAACTTACCCCGGATGAGAAGAGACTTTTTGAGAGACAAATGGAAATTTTTGCAGGTTTTGCTGAGCATACAGATTATGAAGTAGGTCGACTGGTAGCTGCATTAGAAGAAAGAGGGGAACTCGACAATACCTTATTCTTTTATATAGTAGGAGATAATGGCTCCAGCGCTGAAGGCGGCATGATTGGTATGTTCAATGAGAATACCTATTTCAACGGGGTTATGGAAACCCTGGATATGCAGTTAAGCAAAATCGATAAGCTGGGAACGGAAGAAACCTATAACCATTTTGCAGCCGGATGGGCTGTTGCGGGAAATACACCTTTTACCTGGACCAAACAGATCGCCTCAAATTTTGGCGGTACCAGAAATGGCATGGTGGTTCAATGGCCTGCCGGGATTAAAGCAAAAAATGAAGTTCGTTCCCAGTTCCATCATGTAGTGGATGTGGCGCCTACCATATATGAAGCTGCAACCATACCTGTACCTAAAATGGTAAATGGTATCGAGCAAAGACCTATTGAAGGCGTTAGTATGCTGTATTCATTTGATGACGCAAAGGCTCCGGATACCCGTAAGACCCAGTATTTTGAAATGGCTGGCAACAGGGCTATATACCATGATGGGTGGTTTGCCGGCACAATACATAAAGCACCCTGGGAAGCTGCTCCTAGAAGGCCTTTGACAGAAGATATTTGGGAGTTGTATAATATAAACGAAGATTTCAGTCAGGCTAATAACCTTGCCGCAAAAGATCCGGCAAAGCTGGAAGAACTAAAGAAATTGTTTCTGACGGAAGCGGTTAAGTATAATGTATTACCTATAGACGACCGTACCATTGAAAGGTTTGATGCAAAGATTGCCGGAAGGCCCGACCTGATGAATGGGAAAACCAAACTCACTTTGTATGAAGGTGCAAAGGGGATACCGGAAAATGCGTTCATAAATGTGAAGAACGCCTCTGTCAGCATTACCGCCGATGTGGATGTTCCGGCCAATGCATCGGGTGTGATCGTATGCCAGGGCGGAGATTTTGGCGGCTGGACTTTATATTTAATGGGAGGTAAACCGGCCTATACCTATAATTTTGTTGGCCTCGAATTATTCACTGTTGGTTCAACCCAGAAACTTACTCCGGGCAAACATACCATCAAAATGGATTTTGCCTATGAAGGCGGCAGGGGCGCCGGAGGCATTGCAACCATTTCCGTTGATGATAAAAAAGTGGGTGAAGGTAAAATCGCCAAAACAAACTCCAACACATTTGGAATTGATGAGTCAGCCGATGTAGGCGAGGACCAGAATACACCCGTTTTTGCAGGGTATCACCATAAAGATAAATTCACAGGGAAGATCAATAAAGTAATTGTAGAAACTTTTCGTGATAAATAATGGTTGTGTTTGAATTGATGTTTTTCAAAAGTTGAACATTTTTTATGTGATTGTCTCTTTTTTGAAAGATTGAATAATGAATATTTAGGTAAAGTGGTTTTAATATCAAATCATAAAAATGAAAAAAAATCTCATTTTCACAACTGCACTGTTTTGTGCTGCATTATTTGCGATCAGCTGTAAGCAAAGTGGTTCAGAACAATCCCCCGCCAAGGTTCAGGAAAGTAATCAAATCCCAAAACCTGATCCGGAATTCAAAGGTAAAATTGCTGAAGGGGTTGATGCGTCAACGGCTGATTTCCCCATGCCTTTAAAAGCACCCGCCGGTGCTCCGAACGTGATGATCATTCTGCTGGACGATGTAGGCTTCGGAATGTCAGGCACATTTGGCGGACCGGTACCCACACCCAATTTCGACAGGCTGGCGGCAAATGGGTTGAAGTATAACCAGTTCCATACAACAGCATTATGCAGTCCAACAAGGGGTGCATTGCTGGCTGGTCGTAATCACCATACCATTGGCACAGGCGTTATCATTGAAATGGGAACCGGCTATCCGGGCTATACGGGCATCATTCCCAAAAGTACGGCACTCGTTTCTCAAACCCTTCGAGATAATGGATTTGCCACCGCCATGTTTGGTAAATGGCATAATACACCTGAGCCGGATATCAGTCCTGCCGGGCCTTTCGACCGCTGGCCTACCGGATTAGGGTTTGATTATTTCTATGGTTTTAACCAGGGAGAGACACATCAATACTATCCAACACTATATCGCAATACTGTTGCGGTTAAAGCGCCCAAGACGCCAGAGCAGGGCTATCATTTCACTACAGACATGACAGATGAAACCATCAGTTGGATCAATAATGTAAATGCAACCGATACAGAAAAACCCTGGTTTGTTTATTATAGTACCGGTGCTGTTCATGCACCACACCATGCACCCAAAGAATGGCGTGATAAATACAAGGGTAAGTTTGATTATGGATGGGATAAGCAAAGGGAAATGACCTATGCCAAACAATTGGAAATGGGTATCATCCCTAAAGGCACCAAACTTACACCAAGGCCAAAAGAAATCCCAGCCTGGGATGATCAAAAGCCCGAGGCTAAAAAAGTATATGCCAGGCTGATGGAAAACTATGCGGCTTTTATGGCGCATACCGATAATGAAGTGGGCAGAATGCTGGATGCCCTGCAAGCCAGTGGAGAATTGGACAATACTTTAATCTATTGCATCCTGGGCGATAACGGTGCCAGTGCTGAAGGAGGACTTGAAGGAACATTTAGTGAGGTTGCCAGTTTGATTGGAATTCAATTGGGCCTCGAAAGTACCATAAAACGTATAGACGAAATTGGCGGGCCAACCAGTGAACCCCATGTTCCCGTGGCATGGGCCTGGGCTATGGATGCTCCTTTTCAGTGGACCAAACAAATCGCTAGTCACTACGGCGGAACACGTAATCCCTTGATAGTCCATTGGCCAAAAGGGATAAAAGCAAAAGGCGAATTACGCACTCAATGGCATCATGTGATTGATGTGGTCCCTACAATCCTGGAAGCCTGTAAAGTGCAGCAACCTGATTATGTGAATGGCATAAAGCAGAAACCTCTGGAAGGAGTTAGCATGATGTATTCTTTCGATAATGCCACGGCAAAGGATACCCGCACTACACAATATTTTGAGATGGCGGGCAACCGTGCAATATATAAAGATGGATGGGTAGCAGCTTCCAGGTTTGGCGTTCCCTGGAATACAATAGGTAAAGAAAATAGTAAGCTTAAAGATGCCCAGTGGGAATTATATCATGTGGCAGAAGATTTCAGCGAAGCAAATGACATTGCTTCATCAAACCCGGAAAAACTGAAGGAATTGCAGGCGGCATTTGATGTGGAAGCAAAAAAATACAATGTATATCCCATCGATGTTCGTTTTTCAGAAAGGTTGGATCCAAAACTCAGGGCTGCCGGTCCTCCCAAAACCAGTTGGGTTTATTATGGAAACAATGTTCAGTTGCCTGAACCTATCGGACCGCAGTTATTCCCAAGACCCAATACTATTGATGCTGAATTAATCATTCCGGATAAAGGAACGCAAGGTGTAGTTACCTGTACCGGGGCATTTTCTGCAGGATGGACTTTATATGTCATCAATAATAAACCCGTCTTCAAATATAATGTGTTTGAAGTGGCAGATCTGAAAATGGAGGGCAAGGCCGCATTGCCCAAAGGGAAAGTGAATCTGTCAGTTCAGTTTACACCGGATGGATCAAAAACAGGAGGCGGCAGTTTCAAGATGATGGTAAATGGCGGGGTTGTAGCAGAAGGAAAGATGGCGAGAACCGCATTCAGGCATGGTCTTGAGCCATTTGAAGTTGGACGCGATACGGGTACACCGGTGGATCCTGCATATAAATCAAAAGGGGAATTTCCATTTACCGGAACGATTAATAAAGTAAGTTTTGTATTAAATAAATAACATTAGCAGTCAATTAAATAGGGGGTAATCATTGAATTAATTTGAAACCTCCTGTTTTATTCCATTTCAAAACTATATTTGAGTATAATTAATCAACATGAAACACTTTTTGAACTTCTGTTTTTTTGCTTTTGTAAGCATCGTAATGATGTCTTGCGGCACAAATAAAAAACTCGCCGCAGCAAATGACAAGATCAGTAGCCTGAGTAACGAAGTAAATGCGGCAAACGCCACTATAGCCGATCGGGATAAACAGATCAGCCAGCTGAAAGAAGTCAGCAGCAAAAATTATCAGGATGCGCAGGATTGCAAACTGGCAAAAGATGCCGCTGTGGCAGAATTGAATAAGATAGAGAAAGAACTGGAAGCTGAAGCCAATGCCATTGATTCTGTATCAAAAAGGGCTGAGGCTGCCATCGATAAACTCATTGATGCCGGTGCGGAAGTTACGATGGGAGATGGAGTGGTAAATGTTTCCATGCCGGATAAATTCCTGTTTCAATCAGGAAGTTCCATAGTAGGGGCAAAAGGCAAAGAAGGGTTGGCTGTAATTGCTGAAATATTGCAGGAATATCCAAATACGGAAGCCATTATAGTAGGAAATACAGATACCACACATGTTAAGGGCAAGGCGGATAACTGGTCTTTAAGTACCGAAAGAGCAAATGCTGTTGTGCGTATTTTAAAAGACACTTATAAGATCGATCCTGCCCGACTAACTGCAGCGGGTAGGGGAAAATTCAAACCTGTGGCTTCTAATGCCACTGCAGAGGGTAGGGAAATGAACAGGCGGATTGAGATAATACTCATTCCTGATCTTTCCGGATTATGGGAAATGCTTGATTTGGAAGAATAATGTATTATAAACTTTTCCTGGATATTTTTTTTCGAGGCTGGATTGTAGCAATTTAAAAAAAACGGTCAACAAATGTGTGACCGTTTTTCTTTGCGTACTTATTTCTTTGCGGTAAGTTGTATTGTCTTTGCAACAAACTACCAACTATCAACTGACAACTACTTCGGCAGTTTGCTATTAATATAAGTCGCCTGTTCTGTAAGGCCCGCAGCAGTTTTCTTATCAGCAAGACCTTTCAATAATCCATTGATATAAGGGGATGTTTGTGACTGATACTGTTCGGGTACTTTATCCCTGAAAGCGGTGATCATATCAACACCCGATTTTACTTTCTGCGGATTATTCACTTTTGCCAGCATCTCCGTCATCTGGGGAACCATCATAAAAGCTTCGTTTGAAATCCCCATTTTGGAAAATTTAGCCGCAATGCGATCATACACGTCTTCATTGCCTGAAGCAATCAGGATGGTATTTATCGACTCATCCAGTTTTCCTTTCGATGGCTGTTTTGACAGGATAACAGCTTTATTAAGGGCAGCAACTGAGTCTATCTTCGATAATGCTTCCAGTCCATTGCCTGAAACAGTATAAGACGAATCATTAATGGCTTTTTCAAAAATGGGTTTGTACTCAGCCTTCCTGTAATTACCTAAGATGCCAATTGCCCTTCCGCGGACAGTTGACCTCGTATCATTTTTGGCAACATCAGCAATACTGCTTTCGAATTCAGTCTTGAGGGCTTCTTTTTTAATATCAACCTTACTCAAAGCCAGGTTACGCAATCCATAATACGGATCTTTCAATGCCTTCCTGATGAGTGCAACAGCTTTGGGGTCATCCATTTTGCGTCCGCAGAAATCAATGGCTTCACGACGGTCCATATACTTGCCGGCATAATTATACTGGTGTATATACTGGTCGAGGTTTTTGTTTTCTTTTTTCTCGCAAAGGATGATTTTATCCCCGTCGAAATTTACAAGGTCCGGTTTAACCGAACTGGCAAAATAAAAGGTATCAACCGCTTTTTCCACCCATACCTGTTTGCGGGTTTTATTTGCCCCGTTGTAGATATCTACCGCAACTGGCAGCCTGAATAGCTGGCCACTTTGTGTTTGTTTAACGATCATGCGTACACGCTTTTGGTCATCTTCATACGCGTAATTGATGTCCAGTTTTGGGTGGCCGGAACCAAAATACCATTGGTTGAAGAACCAGTTGAGGTCGCGACCGGAAACTGCTTCAAAAGCCAGGCGCAGGTCATGCGCTTCGGCAGATTTGAATTTGTTGGTGGTGAGATACAGGTTCAGTGATTTAAAGAATGCACTGTCTCCAACATAGTTGCGCAACATATGCAGGATGCGGCCGCCCTTCTGGTAGCTTACCGCATCAAACATATCTTCCGGAGATGCGTAATAGAAACGTACCAGTGATTTTTGTTCGCTCTGGCTGTTCAGGTATCCCTGCATTCCCTGGAAGTTTTCCGCATCGCCGGCATCTTTTCCGTATTTATATTCATCCCATAATGTCTGACTGTAATCTGCAAACGATTCGTTCAGTGAGAGGTTGCTCCAGTTTTCTGCAGTTACATAATCGCCAAACCATTGATGGAACAATTCATGGGCGATGGTGCCTTCCCATATATTATCGTCAACCAGTTCGCGGGCATCCTGCTGGGCATTGTCCTGGTGAATGGTGGCGGTGGTATTTTCCATGGCGCCGGCAACATATTCGCGTCCGGTTATCTGGGAATATTTGATCCAGGGATAATCCACACCAGTGATTCTGGAAAAGTAGGTCATCATTTCAGGCGTGTTGCCAAAGATCTTTTTTGCAACGGGGCCATATTCCTTTTCTACATAATAATTTACTTCCTTGCCTCTCCAGGTATCTTTCACAACTGCATAATCACCCACTCCCATGAAAAACAGGTAAGGGGCGTGCGGGAGGTCCATCTTCCAGTAATCAGTACGGGTGCCATTGCTGTTATTTTTCTGGCTAACCAGTTTGCCATTGCTCAGGGTAACATATTTGGCCGGAACGGTCATATACATTTCCTGGGTGGTTTTCTGGTTGGTTTTATCAATGGTGGGGAACCAGGCGGAATTGGATTCTGTTTCGCCCTGTGTCCAGATCTGGATGGGTTTTTCTTTGTCTTCTCCTTTTGGATTGATGAAATACAGCCCTTTTACGCCCAATAGTTTCTCCCCCTGGGAGGCTTCAAACTCGTCTGGTTTAGCGGTATAATCAATATATATCGTGTATTTCTCATCCTTCTTATAAGTTTTGTCCAGCTTGATATTCATGGTCATTCCATCATACACATAATTCAGTGGAGACATACTGCCTGAGCTTTTCATGATGGACACTTTGTTAATGGCCATGCCTTTTGCGTCCAGCAAGAGAGAATCTGTAGGATAAAAATGCGGGCTCAGGGTGATCCAGGCCTTTCCGTAGAGGTAGCTTTTGTTGTAATCAAATGATACTTCCAGTTTTGTATGGGAGAGGTCATTGATCCGTTCACCGGTATATCTGTATTTTTTCTTCCAGGTAGTATCCACCACTGCTGGTTCCTGCGCCATTACTTGTATTGTAAGGGCCATTAAAAAGCATAAAAAAAGTTGTTTCTTCATATTTGTGTTTTTAAACCGCCGCAAATATATAAAAGGCTCAATAGTGCCGTGGGATTTTTATTCGAGCGGTAATTAAGGAGCCATGAGTCATGAGCCATGAGTCATGAGCCATGAGTCATGAGTCATGAGTCGTTAGTCAACAGCCAACCGTCAACTGTCAACTGTCAACCGTCAACCGACTTTTATATCTTTCTTTTCCAGTAAATTTGTACATATAGCAATCTGTTTCCCATAATTATTCCCTGATGCGTTTACTGCTTACTTTTATTACCGTACTGTTTTTTTCACCTGGAGTTCGTTCCCAGCACCATCATTTTTTTTATATCCAGTCTGATCAGCAACAACCCTTTTACATTAAATTAGGCAATGAAGTTTTGAGCTCATCTTCGGCAGGTTTCCTGATTATTCCCAAATTAAAAGATTCTGCATTCGATATGATCGTAGGGTTTCCGAAGGATCAGTTTCCTGAGTATCGGTTTAAGATTACACAGGTAAAGAAAGACCGGGGGATGAGTTTGAAAAATTTTGGTGAAAAGGGCTGGGGTTTATTTGATCTGCAGACGCTGGAAATACAGATGGGCGAAAAAATAATCCGGGAAGAGCCAAAAAGGGCGCCGGTACCACAGCCTATTACAAACGATGCTTTTACGGTGGCACTTGCCTCTGTGATTGATGATCCAGGCCTGATGGCCACGGAGTTGGTGCTCATAGAGCCAGCCACAAATGCCATGGTTAAAAATGCGGTGGTTTCCAGGGAAGCCCCACCGGCAAAAAAAACGACCGAAAAAACGGTCAACCCTGCACAGGGTTCGGCGTCCGATAAAAAAGAAATCTCAGCGGTAACGCCACCGGTAACTGCTCCGCCATCAACGGAAAAAGTGGCAGCTCCGTTACCCAAGGGTGAAATACCAGTAACTTCCGGTGTGGTTGACAGAAACAAAGAAGTTGAAAAATCAGTTGCAACAGATTCTGTGAAAACAATGGAAAGCGTACCTGAAAAAGTGCCGGCAACCCAACAAATGTCAAAAGACAGTACCAACGTTACAGAAAAAAAGCTGATATCGCAACCAGCTGTGTTGGTGCCTTCACAGGTAGGCAAGATTTCTGAGCAGTTGAGTGATTCTGTTTTGGTGCTGGTATTTACAGATACAGATCCTTCCGGCAAGGCAGATACCATCAGGGTTTCGATGATTCGGGATATCCCCGGCAAGGTGCAGGCAGACATTGTACCTGCAGAAAAGGCTGCAGGATCAGTTGTAAATGATACGATCAGCCAGAAAGAAAAATCAGAAAAGGCTGTTGTTATTGCGGCGCCTGTTGTTCCGGCAGCAGACACAGCGCGGGTAAAAAATATAACGTCAACGGGTAGCCTAAATAAGCGTTCCGCCTGTAAGCAGGTGGCCTCAGAAAAGGACCTGGCCGGGCTTAGAAAGCGTATGGTGCCATTGAAAGATGAGGATGATATGGTAACGCTGGCTTTAAAGGATTTTAAACAGAAATGTTATACAACGGAGCAGGTAAGAAATTTATCCTTTGTTTTTGTGCGTGATGAGGGTCGGTATAAATTACTGGATGCTGCATATCCTTATGTGTATGATCCGGATAATTTTATTACTATGGAATCATTGTTAAGTGATCCTTATTTTATCCACCGGTTCAGGGCATTGGTAAAAATGCCTGTTGAGTGAATATTGCGGTCACCTCTGCTTCATCTGTATAAATTCTCCTTAAGCATAGCAGCTATTTTTAATCAGCTCTCCTGTTATCCCGACCAACCTATTGAAAATATTTAGTTTGTTAAGGAGATGACATTTACAAGAATGTCTCCGCCGCGGCGGATGGAATACATCACTCACGGTCTTTCTACAAGAATGCCGCTCCTCCGGAGCTGGAATACAAAACGCAGAATTGTGTTATTGTCTTTGAGCTCATAAGCGACATTGTTTCAGCTCCAGGAGCCTCTTTCTTGTTGCAATATATGATTCTTGCCTTTCAGCTCCGGAGGAGCGTCATTCTTGTAGAATTATATGGATATTGTCTTTGAGCTCCGGAGGAGCGACATTCTAATAGATTTTAATCAATCTGACACTCAATTAATTATATGATGTGTCATTGCACGAAAGTGAGATCTCTGCATTTATT
>JAHEEX010000072.1 GCA_024640465.1 Sphingobacteriales bacterium
ACCCCACCCTGCTTCTGTTTTGTAATGAGTTCTTCCAGGTCTTTTTCAGCAAAATGGCCGATATTAAAGTCGCCATCAGTAGCCAATATTACCCGGTTATTTCCTCCTTTGATATATTGATTCTGAGCAAGCCTATATGCCTGTAAAATCCCGGCTTCACCTGGAGTAAAGCCGCCAGGCTCGAGTTCCTCGATGGCATCGAGGATTTTCTTTTTGTTATCACCACTGGTTGGCTGAAGCATTACACCAACCACACTTCCATATACAACAATTGATACCGTATCAACCTGCCGGAGGGTAGACACCAACTTTCGAAATGCCACTTTCAATAATGGAAGGCGATTAGGCATATCCATAGATCCGGAAACATCTATCAGAAATACCAGGTTGCTGGGAGGAATTTTATCCAGGTTAATCTTACGGGAATTTACCTGTAAATAAAGCAATTGATTCTTATCATTCCATGGACATGAACTAAGATTCGATGAAACCCTGAATAAACTATCACGTGGAGGTTCGGAAAAATTGATACTGAAATAATTGAGCATCTCCTCAATCCTAACTGCATCTGGCGGCACTTCACTGTTCATGTTTATGAATCGCCTGATATTACTATAAGATGCCCTGTCAACATTGAGTACAAGTGCAGTTTCAGGATTTTTTTCGGTTACCACAAACTCATTCTCAATAAGTGAATTATATGTTTCATCACCCATGACACGGTTCCTGTCTGATTTCATTTCCAGGTTGGGCGTCAGGGATAAAAGTGAATGCCTGTGCAGACTGGCGGTAAATGGCAACATTTTCAATGAAATCTTCTGATACTTATTGGCATTTACAGGTATATAAACAGACTCATAACCGTCAAGTGAAATGTTGAGACTGTCCTTTTCTTTAGCGGTTAGTATTCCAAATGCACCACCAATACCACTTGAATAAGGCATCCCCGTAGATTGAAGAATTATTCTTGCATTCTGAAGCGGATTATCTTTCTCATCCTTAATCTCTCCCCGTATATAATATTGTGCAGAAAGATTGGCAGTGTTAAAAAGTACGAATAATATGATAATAATTCTTCTCAATGCTACTGTAAGAATTTTAATTTGTCACTGGGATTATTCTAATAAAAAAAAGAATACCCAACCCTTAACTAATCTACCCTAAAAGATACAAACACAAAATCAAATAATAAATTATGCATCAACCAATTGATAAATTGCACCAAAATTTCTGCCAAATCCATCATAATCCAATCCGTAGCCAACCACAAATTTGTCTGGAATGGTAAACCCAAGATATGTGATGTCAATTGGATAAACAGTCGCTTCTTTCTTATGCAATAAAGCACAGATACGCAAAGTTTTTGGCTGCTGATGTGCCAGTTGGGGCAGGAACTGACTAAGTGTTTTTCCGGTGTCAATGATATCTTCCAGGATAATTACGTCCCTTTCAAATACATCAGCATCCAATCCTATAGAAGTAACTACCTGACCAGTAGATTTTGTGCCTTTATATGATGCAAGTTTTATAAAACAAATTTCAGCGGGGAAATTCAGGCTTTTAAAAAGATCCGATGCAAAAATAAAAGAGCCATTTAGAATCGCAATAAATAATGGCTTTGAATGAGCATAATCCCTTTCCAGTTCCGCAGCCAGCTTTTTTATGGCAGCATCTATCTCCGTTGCAGTAATATAAGGCTTAAAAGTTTTATCATTTACCTGTATTGTATCCATCTACCGGTTTTTATATATCAATAATTCCTGTCCAGTCCTTAGCTCTCCTTCCTGTAAATTATTCCACTCCCTTATTTTATTAATGTCCACCTGGTATTTTTTTGATAGACTGAACAATGTTTCCCTGGGTTGGACTTTATGCATCAGCGTTTGCACATCAACCGAATTTTTTAATCTATCCTCACCATTTTCGATTTCAACATCTGGTTTAATTGTAATTTCATCAGCTTGCGCAAGTGCAGGTCTGCCAGGTGCTCGTTGCTGAAGGTATAACTTTTCCCCCGGAGCAGGTGCCATGCCTTTTTCCAATTGATTATAATCGAGCATACTTTCCAACCGAAGCGCTTCTAACTGTGCAATATCATATAAGGATTCACCTGGTTCTACAAAATGATATTCATTATGGCTCTGCCTCCTCTTTCTCTGGAGAAAAACGAGCTGATCTTTTTCGAGGATATCGGTACCTGAAGGCAAATCATTAAAATCCAGTAACCAGCCAAGCTTAACCTTATATTGCTCAGCAAGTGCAAGAAGCGAATTACCTTCTTTTGCAAATACTACTCTTGTGTCATTGAGCATAAACTCACCTGATGGGTAAACCGGTTTGGGTTTGGATGGGTTTGCCAACTGAGACATTGGAGAATTTCCGGTGACATCTTTATTTTCGGTTACTGGTATTGGTTGTGTTGAGATGGATATATCTTTCATTTCCTTTTGCTTATTGCCATCAGAAGACTTAGGCAGGTCCGCAGCAACTGTCAATGACTCCGGTGCTTTTCTTCCAAGAGCAACAAGTGAATAATTATCCAGGTTATACGTCTCAATATATTTTATCAGAATCTGTGCATATTTTGGATTGGTAGCATAACCCGCCTTTTTAAGGCCGGTAGCCCAGCCTTTATAATCCAGGGGATCCAATTTAAATAAGGAAGCATAACGTGGTTGTGAACTAAGGTAATCCGAATGGTCACGATATGAATCTTCAGCAGCGTCATACTTCCTGAAACATTCGCCGCGTGCATCATCATCATGATACACTTTTTCACCGGTCCAGGAAGTTTTACATTTTATCCCAAAATGATTATTAGATCTGGTTACCAGGTCGCTCTGGCCGGCCTCAGTTTCAAGTATTCCCTGCGCTAAAGTTATAGATGCCGGCACGCCGGTACGCAGCATTTCTTTAATAGCCAGTTCCTGATATGTCTGGATATAATTGATGATTGCCTGGTTCTGTGGTTCCTGTGAAAAAGACTTGTTGATCAGGCAGATCAGGAGCAATGGGATAAGCAACATTTTCTTTATAGTGGTCATAAAAACAAAAGCTATTTTTTTCGAATGATCATAAGACCATCCCGAACGGTTAACATCACATGTTCTACCCTATTATCAGCCAAAATATGCCGGTTAAACTGATCAATGGCTTTCGCATTTTTCCCTTTGAGCGGAGTTTTCAAAACTTCCCCGTGAAAAAGTACATTATCAGCGATGATCCAACCGCCTTTTTTTACAAAAGGAAAGACTGCTTCATAATAACGGGTGTAATTTATCTTATCAGCATCAATAAAAACCAGGTCCCAATTTTCCTTTAACTGTTCCATAACAGTTAATGCATCACCCGTATGTATACAAATCCTTTCTTTATAAGGGCTACGGTCAAAATATGCCCGGGCTGTTTGGGCATCCGCCTCACGGAGCTCTATTGTATGAAGAACCCCATCGGGCCTGAGCCCTTTAGCCAAACATAAAGCACTATATCCTACAAATGTACCTATCTCCAGGATCCTTTCTGGCCGGATCATTGAGCTTATCTGAGATAATAATTGACCCTGTAAATGCCCGCTAATCATATGCGATTGCGGATGATTTTCCATTGTAAAGGCTTCTATTTCCTTCAGTAATGGTTCATCCGGAGTTGTAAAAGCTTCCGCATATGTACCGGCCTTTTCCAGGATTATTTCCAACTAAGCTTATTTTGACAAAAATACTTGGAATTTGGAAAAGGGAAAAGCCAAAATGATCCCTCCGTTAATTAGTAGTTTGGCTTTAAAGGCCTTGTACGGTAATATTCGAGGGTATGATGCACCACTTCTTCTGCTGTATCTGCAATTTTGAATAATTCCAGGTCCTCTTTTTTAATGTTGCCTTCATCTGCCATTGATGTTTTCATCCATTCAAGCAATCCATTCCAATAGGCGGAACCTACCAAAACCATGGGCATTTGCTTAAATTTTTCTGTTTGAATCAGTGTTGCAACTTCAAAGAATTCATCCATAGTTCCAAACCCCCCGGGCATCATGATAAATCCCTGGGAATATTTTGTAAACATCACTTTCCGAACAAAAAAGTAATCGAAATTGAGGAGCTTATCCTTATCAATATATTCATTGGGCCGCTGCTCAAAAGGAAGGTCAATATTTAATCCCACACTTTTACCACCCGCCAGTTCCGCGCCTTTATTGGCTGCTTCCATGATACCGGGACCGCCGCCGGTTATTATACCAAAGCCTTCCTGTGCAAGCTTTTGGGCAATTTCAACGGTTAATTCATAGTATGGTGTGCCAGGTTTTGTCCTTGCCGATCCAAAAATAGAAATACAGGGGCCAATTTTTGCCAGTGTCTCAAAACCGTCAACAAATTCTGCCATGATTTTAAAAATCTGCCAGCTGCTGTGCGCCATACTTTCTTTCCAATGGCGTTCTTTTAATACCCTGATTGTGTCGTTCATACGCTTGTGTTTTCAGTTGTATGGTTGGCGTTGTCGCCGTTTCAGATAACAAAGCCACTGCCTGTGCAGTGGCCTGATTCTGAACATATAACGTTTGTTCTGATTATTTAGTTTGTGCAATGCCCGCTCTTTCCGACAAAAAATAGAGTCCCAGGAAGGTCAGCATACCGTTTAGCAGCAATAACTCGAATCCTATCTGGTAACCACCAAGCCAGGTGGCTGAATTGCGGCTGATGATATAGCATGCAATGGGAGCAAGCAGGCATACAATAGTTACGCCTATGCCATCGCGAAGCTTTCTTTTTGTAAGGATGCCAAATGCAAATAATCCCAATAAAGGGCCATATGTATATCCTGCAAGATCGAGGATGATATTGATGATGGACTTATTATTGATCCATTTGAAAATGAGGATGCAGATCATAAATATAACGGTAAAGGACAGGTGCACGATCATGCGGGTTCTTTTTTGCTGCTTTTCCGAGATCCCTTCTTTTCTTTTAAGCCCAAGCATATCTATACAAAAAGAAGAAGTCAGTGCTGTTAAAGCACCGTCAGCACTGGGGAACAATGCCGAGATCAGGCCAATGATAAAAATGATCCCCACCGCATGTGGCAGGTAATTCATAGCCACTGTAGGAAACAGGTCATCACCAATGATGTTAACTCCCTGGTTCAGGAATTGTTTCCCTTCATATCCCGCACCTTTATCCAGCATGAACATGTATAAGAGCCCCCCTAAAAGGAGAAAAAGAAAATTTACTATTATCAGTACAATGGAGAAACTCATGATGTTTTTCTGTGAATCCCCAACGGTCCTGACACTAATATTTTTTTGCATCATCTCCTGGTCGAGCCCTGTCATGGCAATGGCAATAAAAGCGCCACCTATAATATTTTTCAGGAAGAACGATCTGCTGTTTGGATCTGTATCAAATATCCTGGTATACCCTTTATCTGAGAGAGCATTCATGGCAGCTCCCAAAGAAAAATCCATTTTGCCCATGATATAAATTATACAAACAACCAGGCCCAGGAGCATAAATGTTGTTTGAAGGGTATCAGTGTAAACAATTGTCTTTACCCCTCCTTCAAAAGTATACAACAATATCATTAAAAGAATAACAATAGCCGTAACGATAAAAGGGACCCCCATGGCATCAAGAATAAATAGCTGGAGAACATTGATCACCAGGAATAAGCGGGCCGTTGCACCAACCGTTCTTGACAGTATGAAGAATAACGCCCCTGTTTTATATGAAAATCGCCCGAAACGTTGTTCCAGGTAGTTATAAATAGACGTAAGGTTTAACTTATAATACAATGGGATCAAAACAAACGCAATAACAATATATCCCAGCAGATAACCTATTACAACCTGGAAGTAAGTAAAAGCTTTAAATCCGTCTTTAGCAAAATCGCCTACAGTTCCCGGAACGGAAACAAAAGTTACCCCGGATAAGGAAGTGCCGATCATTCCAAAAGCAACCAGCATCCAGTTTGAACTTTTATTACCGATAAAAAATGAATCATTAGTAGCGTTCCTGGAAGTAAAATATGCCACTCCAAGCAGGAGGATAAAATAACCAATAACGAATCCGAATAGCAAGGTAGACGACATAGGCTGGTAGATTTATCTGGAAAGATATAAAAAAAGCAGGAGGATGGGAGGCTATATTGAAGAGTCGCCGGTTGCCAGTAGCCAGTCGCCAAAAACAGCCGGAACAAAAGTCGGGAGTCTTTAGTCATTAGTCATTAGTCAACAGCCAAAGACTGGGGAATAAGAGATAAGGAACAAAAAATAAGGAATAAGAAAGGGAATACAACTTACGGCAATCCGTTTTTGAATTCGGTTATTTACTATCGACTCAAGACTATTGACGCTCGACTGCCTCTGGCTGTTGACTCACGACTCAAGACTATTGACGCTCGACTGCCTCTGGCTGTTGACTCACGACTCACGACTATTGACTCTCGACTCCCTTTGGCTGTTGACTCACGAATCAAGACTATTGACGCTCGACTGCCTCTGGCTGTTGACTCACGACTCACGACTAACTATCATTCTGAATAATAAATACTTATTACTATTCAAAAAAGACCTGTCAATCTCAAATTCGGTATATATTTTTGAAGAATCATTTTAATGCCGTTTTAAATTACTCATTATTACATGCCAGAATCCATAACAAATCCCGCTATTGCAGTTTTCTGTGGTTCAAAGAACGGACTGGATCCAATTTATATGGAGCATGCTGCATCTATAGGCAGCATGCTTGCTTCGGCAGGATTTAGCATTATATATGGAGGCGGGAATAAGGGCCTGATGGGTGCAGTAGCAAATGCCATGCTTGATGGTGGCGGAAGTATAACGGGGGTTATACCCAAAGTCTTAATTGAATGGGAACACCAGCATGAAGGGCTAACAGAACTGGTGATTACGGAAGATATGCATCAACGAAAAAAAATAATGTATGAGCGTTGTGAAGCAGCAATCATATTAGCAGGAGGATTTGGTACCCTGGATGAAATGTTTGAAATGCTCACATGGAACCAGCTTAACATTCACGATAAAAAAATTTATATCCTGAACTCAGCAGGCTTCTATACTCACCTGATCTCGCATATGCAACATTTACAGGATGCAGGATTCTTATATGGTGAAATTTCTCAACGCATCCGTTTTTTTGATACACCGGATGAGCTCATCTCAGAACTTGATCAGAAATTATAGCCAAAGGTGAAAAACATATTCCGTCCGTAAGGCGACCGGGCGTCGCCAATCACATCATACTGCAGCATCGCAATTAATCTGCCCCTTCCGGCTGGAATAGCTGCACCGGCACCAACCAATAAAACCGGCACAAAGGCCCCATCCAGTTTAATATCCGGTTGGCCATTATAGAACTTGGTCTTACCCCAGGAATAATTATATTCCGGCTGAACCTGTGCAAATAAAAAAGGTATTGGATAAACACGGCCAAAAATGTTCAATCCTGCATAACTATAAGAATCCTTATACAGTTTATCTCCATTATAATCACGGATCGTATAAGATGAACTAATAAAATTTATACCACCACCGGCAGAAAAATATTGACTGAACTGATATCCAACCTGTGGAGAAATGTTTATAAAAGTTTGATTACCGAAACTCATCCCAAAGTTTCCCCCAAAAAATAACCTGCTCTTATCAAAGCCACCACCCGACTTTTCATTTCCTTCCTGACCTTGTGCATAAACTGATAAGCTTAACAGGACAATGAAAAAAGTTATGCAACCCATTTTTTTCATACATAAAGTTTTATTCCTTCTTATAATGCATAGATTTTATAAAAGCAAATATCTGAATATGGTATCCTGTACTTTTTTGAGTCAACCCATTAATCTTATTTTCGAAAATCGGGACAAAGACTTTGCCTTTTATCACCGTTATATCCTGCAGCATTATAGCCACTGTACAGCATAGCAAATTCAGTTGCGCCATACATATTATTATAATTTTTCAGCGCAGAAGTAGTAGCATCATAACTGAACATGAACCTCAGATTCTTCCATTGATAACCCACCATGGGAATAATGGCATCACCGGCACGGTAATACATACCAGCAATTAGCTGTTGCTCTCCATTGCCCGTAAGGTTATAATTTGCATGTATACCCAATGCCAGTTCCGTAGCTTTAGCCTGGGTGGAAAAATAAGCAGCAGGAGTAAGTATAAATTGATCATTGAGTTTTATAACACCGTCAGCAAAAGCAATATATCGCATGGCTATCCGGTTATCATAATCAGGTTTTTCGGAGAAGAAAGTTTCCTTGGGCCTGTTCACATGGTGAATGGAAACACCGGCATGCATATAAATATTATCCGTAGGGAAATAGGCATAATTCAAACCAATCTGGAGATCCAGGTAGTTTACACTGTTGGCAGCAAACGTTTCGCCGCTAGGTGCAACTATGTCAAAAAACTTTCCGTTCCACTGATTATCAAAAGTAAACCTGGTAACATCAATTCTTTTACTGGCATACCCTATATTGAACCCGGCAGATAATAAACCTGTATTACCCAGCATTTGGTGATAGGCAGCAGAGCCATATATTTTTGTAGAAGTAAGATTTCCGGAACCTGCAACATCCCGAAGGATCACACCACCTAAACCGATCCATCCGGTTTCAAAACGATCGCGAAATACCTGTGCATCACCCCAGATACTCATCGTTTTGAATGGTACAGGAATGCTTGACCATTGACTGCGGTAATTTGCGCCCAACCTGTAATCAGCATCAGGGATAAATCCCGTATTTGCCGGGTTGGTAGTTAGAGGTGAATTGAAGAACTGTGAAAAATGCAGATCCTGTGCTTCTGACTGGTAAAAAAATGTAATGGAAAATAGTAAGCTAAGAACAAAAAATCGACGTAGTTCAATCTTTTGATCCCAGTTGAAAAATCCATTCATATGACCCGTTTTCTTCATGCTCGACCTAAACTTTTTCTAATTCAATGCTATGCTAACGTTCAAATAGAATATTAATTATCAGCGAACCAGCGTTATATCTCCTTTTTTGGTTACCCGTGCACCAGTACTGAATTCTACATCAAGCGTGTACCCATATGAATCCATCGGTTGCAGTTCTCCCTTAAACCTGCCATCCCATCCATTTGCCTGATCGGCTGATTGAAATACAAGCTGTCCCCAACGATTATAAATTCTGAAATTCATTTTGGCAATACCAAAACCTCTTACAAAAACCTTGTCGTTTATTCCATCACCATTAGGCGTAAATGCATTAGGCACGTCAAGCAGTGGTACAATAATGGTTGAAATTTGCTGACAAACTGTATCCGCGCAACCAAATTGATTATATGCAATGAGACATGCATCAAATGTACCAGTTACATTATATTGATGTATGGGGTTTGTTAATAAAGATGTATCTCCATCGCCAAACGACCAGAAATACCTAACAGCCCCTGTAGATGTATTTGTAAATGCGGTTGGGGTATTTTCCTGACTTGGGTTAGGTGAATAGCTGAACCCCGCAACCGGGTTAGGATGTACCGTTATTGTCTGCCTGGTTGTATCAGTAAGGTTACATGTAGAAGGGTCATTGGCGATTAGTGTAATCGTATAGGTACCAGTAGAGGCATAAATTTTTGGCGGTGGATTGGCACCTGTGAATGTAGAGCCATCACCAAAATCCCAAAGGAAAGTCTGGCCCGCCAGGGATGTATTTTTAAATACTGCAGTATAAGGCACACAACCTGCAGGCGGGGTTTCAAACTGGGCATCAACATTTGGAGAAAGCCTTATTGATCTCACAATTGAATCAGGGCCGTTACAATAACTGGTATCGTTCAAAATAAGTTTCACATTGTAGGTACCCGGAGCTGCGTAGGTATGATTCACAGATCCACTTCCGGTAACCTGCCTGGGTGTGTTATCGCCGAAATCCCATATAAATTTATTTCCGGTAAAAGGTTTTCCAGGGGGCGCAACAGAAAGATTGTCAAACCTGTAAGCCAGACTTTGACATGGAGGCAGTTTAACTGCATTCAAGTCCAGTACTGCCCTGTCGTTTCTGGCAGTAATATGAACAAAGGAAGAATCCACTGGAATACATTTTGTGTTGTCCGTAGCTAATAGTTTTACCAGGTAATAGCCAACAGCTGTATATGTATGACTAATATTGGGAACGGTAGTAGTTACTAGCGGGGAACCATCACCGAAATCCCAGGTATATGTTTGAGCAGATGCGATGGTATCTGTAAAATCTACTTTAAGGGGTATACATCCCGAAGAGTCATTCGCTAATCCAAGTATGGATGATTGTACCCCTGTACCAACTCCATCAAAGTCAAAAGCTACTTTTAAGGCCGCCAGGTTACATTCTCCGCTGCTGCCTGATCCTAATGCTCCATTCACAGGTGCTACAACCCCAGGGGTAATGGGAAAGGGTACTGTAATTGGTGAAGAAGCGCAGGCATTGTTACCACCACAATTAGCACAAACTGCCTGGTAGATGGCACCCCGGGTATCGAATCTGCTTGTACCACCGTCCACATGATCCCCTTCGCCACCACTCTGGCCAATAAATGAACCATAAAGCTGTGAGGCAGCGTCCCTTTCCATTACAAAGAAATAAAAATCACGGTTATCCGTAGTTGATTTTATGGCTCCGGGTGTGATAGGCATGCCAACAGTGCCAGAGGTTTTTGAATCGAAGCAACTGGTGCTTGAACAAGGATTTAATTTACCGCCCCAGCCGGATACATAAACATTTTCGCATCTGTCTACCAGGAATGCCACGGGTGAAATATTGGGAATACTATTGGCCGCACCATAAACAGTGGAATAAACATATGCTGATAAATCCGGTTGTAATTTAGAAATAAACTGTTTGGATCCAGCATTCTGGTATGCCGCGTTTACTACTGTCCAGTTGCCCAAAGTAATACCCATCACATAAGGAAAACCATTCCTGTCGAATTGGATTCCATAAATAATATCAATGGATGGAGTCCCCAAAAATGTAGAACGGATCAGGGTCGAACCGTCGTTACTAAGAATGGCAATATAACCATCAATATCTCCGGCTGCCCCCTGGAATGTTGGCTGAATACTACCGGCTTTATTACCCGGAAAATTAACACTGGATGTGCCTCCGGCAACATAAATATTGTTGTTGAGTGGATTGATCTTTAATACAAACCCTGCATCATCCGCACTGCCACCAAGATAGGTACTGAATAAAACCGTATTAAGATTAGGAGTTAGTTTCATTACAACAGCATCCTGAGCACCTCCTTTTGTAGCCTGAACACCTCCAAGTACAGGAAAATCTGTTGACTGGGTACTTGCAGCTATATATACATTACCGGCGAGATCCAGTATCACTTCGCTACGGGCATTATCGCCGTAATTATACAGCAGTGAATTACATGTTGGGCTAATTGCTGGATCTATATTAGCGCCGTCTGTACCTGAACCTCCGATGATCACTGAACCTATCAAAGCTGTACCGGCAGCATTTAATTTTGTAATAACGATATCGGTTCCGCCCCGGGGGCCAAAATTACCACCAGCCGTAATGGGATAATCACTTGAAGTTGTCCGGCCCAATACAACCAGGTTACCCTGGGCATCAGCAATTAAACTATGCGGCAGGTCTTCACCTATTCCACCAATATAGGTTGAATAAATCCTGCCGTTTCCTGATGGGTTGAAACGGGTGATTCCAATATCAACAGAACCATTACCACCGCCAAAATTACTCTGGAATGCTCCCGTTGTTATGGGATATCCTGTACCAAAAACAATTCCTCCTGCAAAAAAACTTCCATCTGCACCCGGAGTGGCAGTATAGCCCCAGTTACTGGTACGGCTACCTGTAAATGTCCCGAATATAAGTGTGGGGTCAATTACCAGCGTTTCATTTCGGTTATAATTCTTTACAGAAAAACTTACCTGGTTGCCCTTTACAGAATATTGACAGTTTACATTTTCCTTCTTGCCATTAATGATCTGGAAGGAATAAGGACTGAGTTCTTTGGCTTCACCTAAAGATGTTTTTATGATGAGTTCGCCATTTTTCACAGAAAGCTTTTCTGCTCCTTCATATTTTAAAACTATACGACTAATATCTGCTCCCGGATGAGCAACAATATCATATTTTAATCGTCCGCCATCTGAATAATATCGTATATCCACATTAGGATACATATTCTTATAGGTCATAACCTTGTAAGACCTTACACCCGTTTTCCATTTTGTAGGGTCGTTACCAATAAAGTAGTTGGAGCTTGCCTGAATTAACTGATCCCCGTAAAATTCGGACTCAGGCGTACTGCCGGCAAATGTTACCCGATAAGCATGAGACCGGACTGTGCGTTTGTTTTGATCCTTGTCTGAACGGATTCCATCCGGCCCGGGAGAATCTTTGGCTATGTTTTCATTTTCCTGGTGATCATGGCCATGCATGAGTTCCATGACCCGCTTATAATCTTCTTCATTATGTTGTAAAACGGTAAATCCATTCTGTTGCAGGAAAAAAACACCATTTCCAACTTCTGCTTTATACTGAAATTGTTTGCCCCATTGTCCCTTATTTTCAATGAATTCAAGGGAATAATAGGATTGGGAGAGAGCTGGCCTGGAAGAAAACAGCAAAACAGCCAGTACTAGTATTATTTGGTATCCGGACTTAGATTTCATCTTCTATGTTAAAATTACAGTATAAAACGTATAGAACTTGTTAATTGTATCTCAGGATATCTTACTCCAGGGATTTTTTCCCTGTCCAGCCTGTAAATATTTTTTCAGGGCTGATTGTGCTGGCAAATCAAGATCCGGGTCATTTTCCAGCAGGCTTTCTGAGGACAATTTAGCCTTTTCGAGCAGATCCCGGTCTGTGAGTATATTGGCGAGTCTAAAGTTGAGCGCTCCACTCTGCCGGGTACCTTCTATATCCCCCGGGCCCCGGATCTCAAGGTCTTTTTCGGCTATACGGAACCCGTCATTGGTGGCACAAAGTATGCCCAGTCTTTCTTTCGCTTCCCTGGAAACCTTATTTCCGGTTAATAAGATACAATAGCTTTTTTCAGCACCCCGACCTACCCTGCCCCTTAACTGATGCAACTGGCTCAACCCAAACTTTTCTGCACTTTCTATTACCATTACAGAGGCATTGGGAACATTAACACCCACTTCTATAACCGTTGTTGAAACCATGATCTGCGTTTCACCCTTTACAAAACGCTGCATATTTTCATCCTTTTGTGCAGCTTTCATTCTTCCGTGAACCATACTGATCCAGTATTTGGGTTCCGGAAACCATGCCTTCACATTCTCATAGCCTTTCATCAGGTTTTCGTAGTTCAGTTTTTCACTTTCTTCAATCAGAGGAAAAATAATATATGCCTGTCGGCCCAGTTTTATTTCTTTTCTGATAAAGTCCATAACCTGAGGGCGGCTGTCTTCCATACGATGAACAGTAAGTATTGGCTGCCTGCCAGGCGGCAATTCATCCATTATACTTGTATCTAGATCGCCATAAGCTGTCATGGCAAGGGTCCGGGGAATTGGCGTTGCTGTCATAACAAGTACATGCGGAACCAATTTCGATTTTTCCCATAACCTGGCGCGTTGCGCTACGCCAAAACGATGTTGTTCGTCCACTATGGCTAAGCCAAGTTTTAGAAACTGCACATCCTGCTCTATGAGGGCATGCGTACCAATTAGAATATGAATTGTGCCATTGGCAGCTTCTTCTAAAATCTTTCTTCTTTTTGCCGTTTTGGTTGATCCGGTTAGTATCTCAACTTGAACAGGTAGCTCTTTTAACAAAGTGGAAAGGCTTTCATAATGTTGTTGTGCCAGAATTTCGGTGGGGGCCATAAGGCAACTTTGATACCCGTTATCCGCTGCAATAAGCATACTCATTAATGCCACTATTGTTTTTCCGCTTCCCACATCACCCTGTAAAAGACGGTTCATTTGTCTGCCTGATCCTGTATCCTTTCTGATTTCCCTTAGCACCCTTTTTTGAGCTCCCGTTAAGCTAAAAGGTAAGTGGTGTGTGTAAAAATCATTAAATAATGAACCTACCTTTTCAAATATAAATCCCCTGGAGAACCGGTGCCTGCTGGATTTAATCAGCCCAAGCCTAACTTGTGCGATAAAGAATTCTTCAAATTTCAGTCTTTGTAAGGCCCGCTCATATGATTCCTGAGATATGGGAAAATGGATATTTTTATATGCATCCCACCTGGATGGAAAATGCTCTTTCCGGCAAATGAATTCGGGTAAAATTTCCGGGATATCTTTCTCACTCAAAATGCTAAAAAGATTGAAAGTCAGTTTTCCGATACTCCTTCCGGTTAGTCCCCGGGCCTTGAGTTTTTCTGTAGAGGGATAAACAGGTTCCATGAAATTTCGGGCCTCAGCAGTTTCAGATTGCAAAGGATCCAGTTCCGGATGGGTTATTTGTGGTTTACCCATAAAAAAACCGGGCTTACCATACACTAAATAGGCAGTTCCTGGCAGTATTGCTTTCTGGATCCAATTAATACCCTGAAACCAGGTTAGTTCCAGGGAGCCCGTTTTATCAGTGAGTATTGCAGTTAATCTTTTACTTCTTTTTTCCCCGCTAACTTCGATGCCAGTGATTGTTCCTGAAAGCAGAATATATTCTGTCTGTGGAGTGATATCGGAAATATTCCGTATGCTTGTTTTATCAACATGACGGTAAGGGAAAAGATCCAACAGTTGGCCAAAAGTAAAAATGCCCAGTTCTTTCTTCAACAAATCGGCCCTGAAAGGTCCTACCCCTTTCAGGTATTCGATAGGATTGGATAATATTAAATTTGGGTGACTGATATTTTTTTAACAAAAGTAGGTGAAAGCATATTGTCAAAAAAAGTGGCTTCCATTTAGGTAAAAATAAAGAGCCGTGTAAGTAATAGAACCCAGTGATTATGTTGGTCCTGATTTTGAATAAAGCAAGATAAAAAAGAAGCGGCGCCTTTAGTGGCACCGCTTTAACTATTATCCAGAAATCCAATCATCCTTTATCAGAATTTGATCATTTTCTCCACAACTTTTTCTGTTTGGTCAACCTGGATGAGTATGGTATATGCGCCTTTTGGAAGATGGCCAATATTAACCTGGCGTGTAAAAGAACCATATCCTTTAACAAATACATCAGTCATAACCGGCCTGCCATTCATGTCGATGAAGGTTAGAGAAGTTCTTCCTTCCACATCAGAACTGATCTTAACATTCACCAGGTTTGATGCCGGATTTGGATAAACA
>JAHEEX010000248.1 GCA_024640465.1 Sphingobacteriales bacterium
TTGGCATAATGGCCAGTTTTGAACCCAAAAAGACGACCAATTTTTTTAAAAATATTAAAATGGATGCCGGTTTTTTTAATGGACAGGGATTGACAAACCCAACAGATTTCGATTCTTATAAGGATTTTATTGGCCAAATATTTATGAAGCCAGTAATTGTTGCCAGTCATCTAAAATTGAGTGGCGGTGTTAGTATTTTATATGGTGGCATGCGCCAGTTCTCTAATTCAGTTTTCAGACTACAGGATAAAGGAGGAGGACTCTATAGGTATGAGGCCGATTCAATAAGTACTGTTCCTGGTGATAAGCTACCCAGGCAGTATTATGGAATCAATAGCCAGTTGAAATGGGAACATGGCTGGGGCAATACGGAATTAAGGGGGGAATACTGGACAGGAATCCAGACTGCTTCTCAATTTACATCTGAAACACCCGGTACTCCGCCGATTATTACAGGCACCATTTACGCCCCTAGTTATATACGTAATTTTAACAGTGCATTTTTTGTGATCCTGCAAAATATACACAGCACAAAGCACCAGCTTGCTTTGAAACTGGATTGGTACGATCCAAATACAAAAGTAAAAGGAGATCAGATTGGCCAGGCCGGCAGTAATATGAATGCTGCAGATATTAAGTACTCAACATTGGGGGGCGGTTATATATTTTATATCGACCAAAATTTGAAACTCACGCTGTGGTACGACCGGGTTTGGAATGAATCTACACAATTAGCCGGTTTTACATCAGACATCAGTGATAATGTATTCACCGCCCGGGTGCAATTCAGATTCTGAAATTTAACCCCATTGAACTGTTAACATTAAAGACATATACAGGTAACATTGTAGTAACGTTTAGTTAACATCATCGTTATTCCACGAACTTACTTTTGCGGCAAATTAGAATTGTCGTGAATACTACTACTACCAGGCTTAAAGGAACTCTAACCATTGTATTATTAATGATCTTTTTGGGTGGCTTTGCCCAGACAGGTAAAATCGCCGGCCGTTTAACCTCATCTAAAAGAGGAGACAATGTAAGCGGCGCAACAGTGCTCATCCAGGGAACAGACAGGAAAACAACTTCCGATGTGGAGGGGAAATTCGTTTTCAGCAATGTGCCTGTTGGTATCTATATTCTGGAATTTTCTTCGATGGGTTTTCAGAAAAAAGCTGTTTCTGAAATTGAAGTAAAAGGAAATGAAGTTGCTACACTTGAAGTGTTGATGGATGAACAGGCCAAGAGTATGGATAATATTGTTATCAAAGCAACACCCCGCAGGATGGAAACAGTTAACGCCCTTTTAGTACGCCAAAAAAACCTGCCCAATATTTCCGATGGAATTTCAGCTGAGTCAATCAAACGCTCTCCGGATAAAAATACTTCAGAGGTTTTGAAGCGTGTAAGTGGCGCAACAATCCAGGAAAATAAATATGTAATTGTGCGCGGACTGGCAGACAGGTACAATGTTGCCATTTTAAATAATTCCATTTTGCCAAGTACGGAAGCAGATCGCAAAGTATTTTCATTTGATATCATTCCTTCAAACCTCATTGATAATATCCAGATTTTTAAAACAGCTTCTCCCGATTTGCCTGGTGATTTTGCCGGGGGCATTGTTCAGGTAAATACACAGGATGTACCCAATAAAAAGAATATAAATTTATCTGCCGGTCTGGGATATAATACTATTTCAACAGGCAAAGATTTCAAAATAGGTTACCAGGGCAAGCTTGATTATCTCGCATTTGAAGCGGGTGAAAGACGTTTGCCTGCCGACTTACCTAATCTTCGTTCCATTACCAACATCAATCAACTGATCAGTCAATCACAACGTTTAAATAACCTCTTTGGTGATCGTTTTACCGGAAAAGCTTTACCAACACAATCTTACCAATTTTCCTGGGCGGAAAAATTTGATCTGAAAAACGGTGCCTCCATAGGAACCATCATTGCTGCCACTTATAGAAATGAACAGCGAATTGCATATTCTGACCGGATAGAATATGCTGATCAGGGACAGGATGCACCGCTTTTATATGATTATAAGGATACCATTTATAAATTCTCTACTAACATAGGTGCAATGGCCAATATTGCCTATAAAAAAGGGAATACCAAAATTGCATTCAAGAATATCTTTAACAGGTTAATGGACGTAACAAATTCTTTTCGTGAAGGATATAATTACGATAACGTCCAATATGTGCGGGCATCTTCCAATGAAACAAACACAAAAACATTATTTTCCTCTCAGATTGAAGGGGAACATTTAATGGGTGATAAGAGAGGTAAGCTTGATTGGAATGTGAATTTTGCTTATACCGGCGGTGAGCAACCTGATTACAGGATTCAGCCTTATACAAAAAACCTGAACGACCTGGGCAATAAAGCAGTTCCTTTCCAGGTGGTATTGAGGGATTCTTACAGGTTCTTTTCTGCATTGAATGATTTTGCTTATGGTGCTCTTGCCAATTATTCACTTCCCTTTAAATGGAAAAATGGAGAAAAAAATACCTTTAAAGCCGGTGGATCTTTCTTATATAAAACCCGGGATTATTCTGCAAGGGCATTTCGTTATAAAGCGGCTCAGCAATCACTATTTAATCCAGCCATTTTATCATATGCACCGGAATTTGTTTTTGATCCATATTATATGAGCCCATCAGGATTGGCCCTGGATGAAATCACTAATAATTCTGATACCTATACTGGTAATTCACAAACAATAGCCGGTTATGCGATGATGGATAATCGTTTATCTTCTAAAATCAGACTGGTATGGGGCCTGCGGGTAGAAAATTTTTCCTATACAGTTAATACCGGGGATTTTTCAAGCGCCAATATTGAAATTTCTAAAAACTATCTCGACTTATTACCATCTTTTAACCTGACATATAACCTAACAGATAAATCCAATTTACGTTTGTCTGGTTCCAGGACTGTTTCAAGGCCTGATTTCAGGGAAGTGGCTAATTTCCAGTTCTATGATTTCTCCAGGAACGCCATTATAAAAGGAAATGCCAACCTGGAAAGAAGCCAGAATACATTGGGTGATATTCGTTATGAAATATATCCTTCTTCCGGAGAAATATTTTCTGTTTCACTTTTTGTTAAGCACTTCAATAAGCCAATTGAAACCGTAATTCCCAGTGGTGCGGCAGCAACAAACCTGATTATCACTTATGCCAATCCAAAATCTGCCCTGAATTATGGAATAGAGCTGGAATTCAGAAAGAGGTTAAGCCAGGAAACAACTTCATGGCTAAATAATCTTACTGTGTTTGGAAACTTTGCATATATCCGGTCAAGCGTAAATTTTGAAGGGGCTGATATCAGTATATATGATGCAGACAGACCAATGCAGGGGCAGTCACCTTATATCATCAATAGCGGAATTCAATATGCAACAGATAAAAGCGGATTTACTTTTACCGGTCTGGTAAACAGAATCGGACATAGAATTTCACTGGTAGGTTTCCAGGGGTATCCTGATATTTATGAGAACGGCAGAACCGTAGTTGATCTTCAGGTTGCCAAAAAATTAATGAAAGGGAAAGCTGAGTTGAAATTTAGTGCAGGTGATTTGTTAAATCAGCGTGCAATCTTTTATCAGAATACCGGTGATATCTCAAAGAAATCATATAGTAGTAATGACGACAGGATCTGGAATACTTTCCGTTATGGAAGTAATTACACCCTTTCATTTTCATTTAATTTCTAAACATCTGATAACCTTAGCGTAACAATTCGATAATACAATGCCTATAGTTTTGCTTTACTACAGTAACATTTTTTAAGCAATACTTTTTAATTAAAATCTTTTATGAAACAATTGAATTTATCAGTCATTATTTTAATTTTGACTGCAACAATTTATTCCTGCAGTAAAGTAGAAACCCCTGCGCTTCCGCCCCCACCTGCTGCTATTATAGACACCATATTACGTGGCTCTATCACTAAAGACACAACACTGACATCTGATAAGGTTTGGATCTTGAACGGGTATGTTTACATTTCCAATAATGCCACCTTAACCATTCAGGCAGGTACAAAAATTATCAGTGATGTTACTAATAAAGGCGCTTTATTGATTGAACGCGGTGCCAAGATTAATGCGGTTGGAACAGCCTCAAACCCGATTGTGTTTACCTCCGGAAAACCAGCCGGATCAAGGGCTCCCGGTGATTGGGGTGGCGTTGCCATTTGTGGAAGGGCTAAAACAAACCGCAGCTCAACACCGGTTATTGAAGGTGGACTGGACAGGCCTTATGGGGGAACGGATGATTTGGATAATTCCGGTACAATGCGTTATGTGCGTATTGAGTACGCTGGTATTGCTGCGTTCCCCAATAGTGAGATAAATGGTCTTACACTTTGTGCTGTTGGTTCTGGTACTACACTGGAGTTCATTCAAACGGCTTATGCAAATGATGATGCCTATGAATTTTTTGGCGGAACAGTTTCTCCAAAATATCTTGTTGCAGCATATACTGCTGATGACGATTACGATTTTGATTTTGGATACACTGGAAAAATTCAATATGCAGTTTCTCTTCGTGACCCGGCATTTGTAGATGGAGCTGATGCCGGAAATGGTATTGAAAGTGATAATGACAACCCGCCCACAACAGCTGCACCGTATACACGCCCGGTACTTTCAAACCTGACTTTGGTTGGTTCAAATGGTGCAGCGAATCAGGCAGCAAACCATAATTTTGGTAACCGGTGGAGAAGAAATTCCCGCTTTGTAATCAGGAACTCCATTATTATGGGATATCCAAAAGCAGGATTTTCAATTGAACAGGATGGAACTGCACAGGCATATAAAGATGGAATATCTATTTTCAAAGACAACCTGGTGCATGCAGTTGTAGAACCATATAAAAGCGGTTCAACAGTAATCACTGCAACAGATATGAAAACTAAAGCAGAATCTGAAGGTTGTACTACTTATACTGATCCTGCCGCAATCGCTCTCGAAGCACCTTTTAACCTGACTGCTCCAAACTTTACACCAAAAGCAGGTTCACCTGCTTTGACCGGAGCAAATTATGGTGGAGATCTTGATGCTTTTTTCACAACAGGTACATTCCGCGGTGCGGTTGGTACAACCAACTGGTTAACCGGCTGGACCCGTTTCTTTACTAATGGTCAATAATAAAGATCGTTCATAGTTCCTTAAGCAAAGAGTAGTATCTATTGCAAACCGCCCTATTCATGGGGCGGTTTCTTTTTTTGTAGAAATCGAAAGTGGAAAGTGGAAAATCGAAAATAAAATACA
>JAHEEX010000249.1 GCA_024640465.1 Sphingobacteriales bacterium
CCGCCAGGTTGAGGTTGAGCCAGAAGACCTGCCGCATGAATTATTTTATCAACGAGCTTTCGGGAGAAAAGCCGGAGATGTGAACTTCTGCTGCAGGAGACGTTTTCATTTCTATTTTCATAGCTTCCGGATACTCATTGTTCACATTTAAAAAAAATAACATGAACAAGAGTTTATTCATGCTGGTAACAGCGCTTTATTTGTTTAATTCCAGTAAGGCACAAACCGATTCCGCAACAAAATCAATGGATGAAGTTATTGTAACAGCCAATCGCTTTCCACAAAAACAAAACACCACTGGCAAAGTAATAACCATCATACCCCGATCTGTTATTGAAAAGAGCAGTGGTATTGGCCTGGGAGAGTTGCTGAATCAACAGACTGGCCTGACCTTGATAGGAGCTAATAATACACTTGGAACTAACCAGGATGTATACATGCGCGGTGCCGCTACTGGCAATACCCTGATCCTGGTAGATGGTATACCTGTTAATGATGCTTCAACCATTGCCAATACTTTTGACATCAACCATTTACCATTGGAAAATATTGAACGTATTGAAATCCTCAAAGGTGCTCAATCTACTCTGTATGGATCTGATGCGGTTGCCGGTGTGATACATATCATCACCCGAAAGCAATCGACAAAACCCGTTTCAGTTTCCGGCACTCTTGCAGCCGGATCTTATGACACCTATAAAGCGGCAATTGGTGTACAGGGAAAATTGTCTGCAACACAGTATCAGTTGCAGTATCAGCATTTGCGGTCGGGAGGATTTTCAGCTGCTTACGACAGCAGCGGAAAGGGCGATTTTGATAAAGATGGGTACAAGCAAAATGTTTTTTCCGGCAGCTTTCAAACTCCGGTCTCCAAAAAATTATCATGGAAAGGTAACGGCCAATGGGGTCAATACAAGAATGATCTGGATGCAACTGCTTACCAGGATGAAAAAGATTTTACGGCAGAGAATACCAATCTCCAGTTTGGAACAGGGTTGCAATACAAAACGGGAAAATTTAACCTGCAGGCCAATTATCATTTTAACAGAAGTTTCAGGTCGTACCTGGACGACTCAGTATATGTTTCCGGTTTCAGTAAATACAGTGCACAGGAATATACCGGCCATTCACATTTCTCAGAACTGTATGGTACATACAAACTGAACGAGGGGGCCGAATTTCTGGCAGGTATAGATTACCGTTGGTATGATACTGATCAGCGTTTTTTTTCGGTGAGTTCCTATGGCCCTTATGAAACTACACTCTCCTCAGACTCAGCGAAAATAAACCTCTATAGCTTTTATGGGTCCGTTTTCCTGAACAATGGAAAAGGATTTTTCCTGGAAGCAGGCGGGCGTTTAAACCGGCATTCGAGGTTTGGTAGTAATGCAACGTTTACTTTTAATCCCTCTTTTGTGTTACAGGACCATTGGAAATTTTTCGCTAACCTTTCCTCAGCATTTAAAGCACCTTCATTGTACCAGTTGTATGATGCAAATGTGGGCAATATATCCTTACAGCCGGAAAGGTCGCTCACGGGAGAAGCCGGACTGCAATACTTTTCAAGATCAAAAAACTGGAACAGCCGTTTGGTATTTTTCGCGCGGGATATACAGGATGGGATAGATTTCAGTTATGTTGATTTCAGGTACTTTAATAATAACCGTCAAAAAGACAAAGGCCTGGAATTTGAGTTTGCTTACGGTATAAAAAAATGGCAGTTCACACAGAACTATACTTTTGTAACGGGTGAAGTAAATACAACAAAGTATACCTACGATCCGGGCAGTTTCAGTTATATTCCGAATGGCGACACCACTTATAATAATCTTTTTCGCCGGCCAAAACACAGTATGAACCTGGGGGTTTCGTTCCAGGCGACGGAAAAACTTTATCTGCGTTTGAATGGCCGGTTTATGGGAAAAAGGTTTGAGCCGCGATTCATGGAATCCCCGATTGAACTGGAAGCTTATCAAACAGTGGATTTTTATGGTGAATACCGCCTATTTAAAAAGAGTTTACTTTTTCTTGATTTGAAGAATATTTTCAATGAGGGATATTTTGATGTTGCAGGGTTTAATACAAGAAGAAGGAATTTCATGGCAGGAATCCGGTTAAGTTTTTAACCGCAATTGTCTGAACCATGATTTGGGGGGATTTAAGGGATTAATGAGATTAGCAGCCAATATATTTACCGCAAAGATTCTGTGAAGGGCTGTTGGCTGTTAATCCCATTAATCAAAATAATCCCCCCAAATCAAGGTTCAGACAAAAAACTAACCGCTAAGAAATACCTTTGAAACATAAAATTGGATTATGCAATTGAATATTGACGAATTAATAACAGTAACGTTCACCCTATTTGCGGTCATAGATATCATCGGTTCGATCCCTTTGTTGATTTCACTAAAGGAAAAAATGGGGGGTATCCGGGAACTCAGGGCTACACTGATTTCCGGCGGACTGATGATTTTATTCCTGCTGGTAGGAGAAAAATTCCTCAATATTCTGGGGCTTGATGTTCGCTCCTTTGCTGTGGGTGGCTCTATAGTTATATTTATTTTAGGTTTGGAAATGGTACTGGGGCATGAATTTTTTAAATCAGATGGCGATCCAAAAACAGGTACGCTGGTACCCATTGCCTTTCCATTGATAGCAGGATCAGGAACACTTACCACCATCATTTCGCTTCAGGCAAACTATAGCGTATGGCCGGTTTTGCTGGGTATTGTGATTAATCTGATCATCGTTTTCATCGTATTAAAATCATTGAATTTCATAGCCCGTTTATTAGGAACCGGCGGTTTGATTGCAGTACGTAAATTTTTTGGCGTAGTTTTGCTGGCCATTGCCGTGAAAATATTCACGACTAATGTAGGTGGATTGATAAAGTAATTGTTAGATGTTAGTTGGTAGTTGTTAGCAAAGGCAGGCGGTCAGACGGAGACCGTCAGACCGGTTTTCGGCTGTTGACTCCTGACTCAGGACTCAGGACTCCTGAATTCCTGCTGTTGACTGTCAACTGGTGACTGTCTACTACCCAGCGGTCTCGTAGTACAATGGATAGTATAAGGGTCTCCGAAGCCCTGGATTCAGGTTCGATTCCTGACGAGACCACTTCTGATAAACGATACATTAATAATGTATCGTTTTTTTTATCCCCGGCTGTTGCATTCCTCTTTGTCTTCGTGTCTTTGCGGTTAAAGAATTCACTTTCTCCAATGTTAAATTTTCCCCCTGCATACTAAAACCGTAAAACTTAATGTTATTTAATTATTAACTTTTCGTTACTTTATTGTAAAGTATTTATAACCTTATAAAGTGCGGCGCCATGAATTTCTCCAAAATATTTTGCAAACCATTGTTTATCATTGCAATAAGTAGTATTTCTCTTTTATTGTCCAGCGAAATGATGGCCCAGGGGAACTTTAAGAAAGCCATTTATAAGGAATCCGGTTTTTCCGGACCTGATTTCCAGGTTCAAAGCAATGTCAGGCTCAATGAAATTAATCCGCAGGCATTCAGGCATTTCCGCAAAAATTATCCATCCGTAGAACAGGAATACTGGGAAAAAACCCAAAATGGCTTCACGGCTCATTTTAAGGAAGGGGATAAACTAAGCCTGGCATACTATGACCACCAGGGAGGATTTTTATACTCCGTTAAATATTTTGAGGAATCTGATCTCAATAATGAACTGCAAAAGAGACTAAAAAGGGAATATCCTGGTTTTCAATTTGATATCCTCACGGAAGTCAACAATGAAACAAAGACCGTATACCTGGTGACATTGAAGAATAAGTACACCATGAAAAGCCTGTTGATTGATCAGGGTGAGATCAGGGTGATCGACGACCTTAATTATGCAGGTTTATAAATAAACCAGGCCTTATTTCTGTTCCTGTAAAAGTTTCGAAATGTTTAACTGCTTGGCAGGTTCCCGTAATTTCTGTGAGGACCTGGTATGATAAGAGTGGTTTTTGAGGAATTTCAACTGCAGGTTTTCCCATTCCTCATTATTAGCTACTACTTTGAAGAGAATAAATTCCCTCCTGAGCGTATCGCCGATGCTGAAAAAATCATCCCTTCCGAGGTAATCCAGGTCTGCATCGCAAATGATTTTCTCCAGTATATCCGAAGGTTGCTGGGGTATCTGGGTAGCCATGATCAGTCTTTTCACCACTGCAATATCCGCATCGGTAAAACCAAATCCATTGGTTTCTTCCAAAAAGATTTCGCAACTGGCCGCCTCGTGAAACCGGTAGGCTTTCAGGAAGCCTGTATCATGATATAGGGCAGCGACTTTAAGCAGAAAAATGTCCTTTTGATCTGTAACGCCTTCTGCTTCAGCGATCCTGACGCATTGTTCCAGCACATCCATGGTATGGTCAAAACAATGGTAAGTGAGGTCAGGACTCAGTTTTCTGAGCCTTCCAATGGCATTTGATTCAATCTCTTTGTAAAATTTGCGAGCCGGCATTTGCGTTAATTTCCCTCATCCTACAGCTTCGAAATCGGTTTCTGCACCAAGGGTCTGGTCAAAAAATATATGGTTTACAAGCATTTAAAGTAATAACGAATAATTAATGCTGGTTCTTACTTTAAGGCCTTAAAAGTAAGAAAGAAAACAATTAACCCACCAGAATCGGCATATTTTCCTGTTTCGATTCCCTCTTTTTTATTTTATCACCCAGGAAATACATGTCAATATCCCCTACATTCTTAGCATAAATCTTTCCCCGGTGGGTACATTCATATTCATCCTTGATCAATTCATAGGTTGCTGAGGAGATATTTATTTGCCCCGGCTCACCGTTGCTTTCCATCCGGCTGGCGATGTTTACCGTACTGCCCCAGATATCATAAGCATATTTCTTCTTTCCTACCACACCAGCCACAATTGGTCCAACGTGAATACCTATACGTATTTCCCAGGGCGGCAGGCCTTTTGCCACCCGCTCATTATTACGCATGACAATGGTTGCCTGAATATCTTTAGCCGCTTTTACCATATTCCAGTAATGATTGGGATCCGGAACAGGTATTCCTCCCGCACACATGTACGCATCCCCGATGGTTTTGATTTTTTCCAGGTTATACTTTTCCATGATATCATCAAAGGCAATAAAACAGGAATTCAGCTCTGCAATTACTTCCTGCGGGGTCATATGATCCGCATGCTTGGTGAAACTCTTAAAATCGGTGAACAGCACGGATGCACTTTCATAAAACTTAGGTGTAGCAAAACCATCCCTTTGCAGTTCCTGGGCCACTTCATCCGGC
>JAHEEX010000250.1 GCA_024640465.1 Sphingobacteriales bacterium
GTATATGAGATATGTAGTATATATTCCTTATGCAACTCCTGAAAGCACCGGCCTTCCATTGAAACAAGACCTGCCCGGCATGCCCTGGATCATGGATCCTGGAACACCCAGGGCGCATATAATGATCACACCTGCGAAACAATAAATTATCAAACCGCTACGTAACAAAGGCGCCAGGTAAATATTAACCCACCGTAACACCAATAATTTTTCCAATACCAAAAGTTATTGCTGCTGCTGCGAGTCCAAAAAATACCTGCCTGAACCCGGAGAACCAGACATTTCTTCCGGTAAACAATGTAATGGCGGAACCAATCAGGAAAAGCCCTGCAGCACTAAATGAAACACTCATTATGATTGCTTTCATGCCGCTTGTAAACATGAAAGGTAAAACGGGGATTACCGCACCAATGGAAAAAAGGATAAATGAATAAATGGCTGCCTCAAAAGCCGATCCCCTGAGTTCCTCAGCATTTATACCCAGTTCTTCTCGTACCAATATTTCATGTGCATGATCCTTGTCTTTCATGATATCTGCAGCCATCTCTTTTGCCTGTTCTTCCGGGATACCTTTAGCTATATAGATTAGCGCTAATTCCCTCATTTCACCTTCCGGGTTTGTTTCCAGTTCTTCCATTTCTATCTGCATTTGATTTTCATAGAGTTCCTGGGAACTCTTTACAGATATCCATTCCCCTAATGCCATGGATAATGCGCCCGCTAATAAACCGGCAAGGCCCGCCAGCAGAACACCTTGTTGCCCTGCAGTAGCTCCCGCAATACCCATCACCAGGCTGAAGTTTGAGACCAGTCCGTCGTTGCCTCCCAATACAGCTGCCCTGATGGCATTACCGCCAACCGTCCTGTGCCTGCTTTCGAATTTTGACAGTTGAATGCCGGTTACTTTATTTTCTTTTTCAAGAATGGTACGAAGGATGTTTACGTGGCTGTTTTCCGCACCGGTAACCTTCTTGTTGCTTTTTTGTTTTTGCGTAACTATTGCATTAGAAATACTCTTCTCGGTATCCATTAATGCACCCAATACATAATCATAGCCGAATATTTTGCCGATGGTATTCAGAGTTTTGGCGCGCCAGGATGGCAGCATCATTTTTTCCAGCGGGATATCTTGTTTTTTGGCAAATGCTTCGGCATGACCTTGTTCTATCTCGCTCATCTGGCGGTATACATTGGCGATAGTTGGGTCGGCTTCTTTTTCAGCCAGTTTTTTATACAGATAACTGGCATCAATTTCTGTCTGTATACTTTTAGGTTGCATAAATTATTTATTTTTTGGAATTAAGTATTTTAAACGCAATCTCTTTATTACAATCTATTTTACTTTTTTGCCTTGATGCAAAAAAGTAACAAAAAAAATCATCCCGCACGTGCGGGAGTGAAAAAATGGCTAAAAATGGCAGCTCATGCCTAAACCCGCCGAACTCGCCGTAATAAACATCAGATTAAAAGAATCTGCCGGCTCAAACAACGCCGGGTTTTTAACGGCAAGAGCTGCCATTTTTTTAACGCCATTTTTTCAAGGCCGCCAAAATAAAAGCAATGCTGCTTATCAAGTATTCCTATTTGGTTAACTTTCAAATGGTACAAATCAATCAAAAAAAATAAACATATAGTATCTATACGAAGGTATAGTTAATGAAAATGAACAAAGCCGGATTCTACATGATTCTCATCAGTGTAAAACCCGGCTTTCGCTTTTATATCAGATAAATTTATGCTACTGCTTTTTTCACCAGAGCTGCTGCTTCACTCAGCAGGATCGCACTTTGTACTTTTAATCCACTTTCATCAATCAGTTTTTTGGCTTCTTCCGCATTAGTGCCTTGCAGCCTTACAATGATGGGAATATTGATATTGCCCAGATTTTTATATGCTTCAATTACACCGGCAGCAACCCTGTCGCATCTAACAATACCACCGAATATATTGATCAGGATGGCTTTTACATTTGGATCTTTCATGATGATTTTGAAACCGGCTTCAACAGTTTGGGCATTAGCTGTACCACCCACATCCAGGAAGTTGGCGGGTTCACCACCACTCAGTGCGATCATGTCCATGGTAGCCATTGCCAGACCGGCGCCATTTACCATACAGCCCACATTACCATCCAGTTTTACAAAGTTCAGGTTGAACTGGCCGGCTTCAACTTCGGTTGGGTCTTCTTCTGTTATATCACGAAGGGAAGAAAGGTCCGGGTGGCGTGTCAGGGCATTATCATCCAGGTTCATCTTGCAATCCACTGCAATCACTTTATCATCTGCAGCCTTGAACAGGGGGTTGATTTCCAGCATCGCGCAATCAAGTCCAACATAAGCATTGTATAAACTGGTAACAAATTTCACCATATTCTTAAAGGCTTCGCCAGTCAGGCCAAAATTGAAAGCGATTTTACGGGCCTGGAAAGGAAGCAGGCCACCTGCCGGGTGAACCCATTCGCGATAAATTTTTTCCGGGGTGTTATGTGCAACATCTTCAATATTCATTCCACCTTCAGTACTGTACATGATCACGTTCTGTCCTTTTGCACGGTCGAGCAGGATGGATAGGTAGAATTCTTTACGGGGAGAAGGGCCATCGTAATACATATCCTGTGCAACCAGCACTTTACTAACCACTTTGCCGGCAGGGCCGGTTTGGAGGGTAACCAGGGTACCCCCGAGAATCTTTTTGGCGTAATCGGTTACTTCCTCCAGGTTTTTACCCACTTTCACTCCATTGATACCTGTTTCCTTGATCGTTCCTTTACCCCTGCCGCCAGCATGGATCTGGGCTTTCACCACAGCGAAGCTGCTGCCAAACTGATTCTTTATCTGGCGATAAGCTTCTTCGGCTTCATGCGCGGTGCTGCAGGCAAATCCTTCCTGCACGGGGACATTATATTTTTTGAGTAATTCCTTGGCCTGGTATTCGTGAAGGTTCATGAAAAAATAATTTGTGCGAATATATAGAAAAGATCAGTAAATAGGGCTATCCGGCATCAGGGAAACATATGCGGCATGCAGGGTTTTTACCCCAGACTGGTTGAATTTTTCAGGCTACATTGCAATCCATTTCCATTAAAACTTAAATAGCACCAAATGGCCAGAAAACCAGGTCCAATGATTAAGTCGCTTAATATTAGTTTTTTATTGGTATTGGTCGTATTGATCTTTTCCTGTACCGATAAAGTGGCGGCACAGTTGCCCAAGAAAACATATCAATGGGATGAGTTTGTGATGGGGGCCGATCTGTCCTATGTAAACCAGGTAGAAGACTATGGAGGAGTATACAAGGATGGAGGCAGGCAGGCAGATCCCTTTACAATTTTCCGGAACCATGGAGCCAATGTGGTACGCGTAAGATTATGGCATACTCCCAAATGGGTGGCAGACCTGAATAATGGAAAATACTACTACGATCTTGCCGGCACTGAGCAAACGATACGGAGGGCAAAGCAGGCAGGCATGGCCGTTAACCTCGACATTCATTATTCCGACTCCTGGGCAGATCCCGATCACCAGGAAATACCGGCAGCCTGGAGGAACCTTACCCTGGTTCAAATGAAAGATTCGGTATATCAATATACTTTATATGTATTGAATTACCTGAAATCAAAAAACCTGGTACCTGAAATGGTTCAGGTTGGAAATGAGAATAATAACGGTATACTCTGGCCAACGGGTAAGGTTAGTGGTAATAATTTCAATGCTTTTGCACAACTATTAAATAGCGGCATTAAAGCCGTCAGGGATTTCTCTATAAACTCGGATGTTAAGCCCAAAATTATTTTGCATGTTGCCCAATTACAGTACGCTGATTTCTGGACCCGAGGTATAATTCAAAATGGCGTTTCTGATTTTGATATCCTTGGATTGTCGCACTATACAAAATGGTCAACTGTACAAACCATGCAGGCAGTGACTGATACCATCAGGCAATTGGTCAATCGGTTTGGTAAAACGGTGATGGTGGTTGAAACATCATATCCCTGGACCGGAGAAAATGGGGATTCCTATAATAATATTTTTTCGGCGGCTGATGCTGCTCCAGGTTATACATTATCAAAAGAAGACCAGTTAAGATATATGAAAGATCTCACACAGGCGATCATAAAGGGGGGCGGAAAAGGAATTATGTATTGGGAACCGGCTTGGATAAGTTCCAGGTTAAATGACGGATGGGGCGTGGGATCGAGCTGGGAGAATAATGCATATTTTGATTTCAGTGGTAACCTTTTACCCGTTGCGGATTTTATGCAATTTCAATATACATTCTGAACTTGATGTTGAAATACTTTTTTCCCAAAAACGCATGCGCAACGGTTTTTCTTTAGGATTAAGTATTTTGAGCGCAAATGCTTTACAACAATCTTTTTTAGTTTTTTGTCTTGTAGCTAAAAAATAAAAATAACAATCAATGCGCACTTGCGGAAGTGGAAGAAAGCATCCTCCCCCTAAAACATGAGTATATGTTAAGCTCGAAATTCACCCCCGGCAGCGGGGGACAATACTTCTCCAAAACTTTCATGAAATGAAGGGCTGTTATGTCCCCCTCTGGAGGGGGAAAACCGCGTAGGCATTCTAGTATTGTGCTTTAGGGGGAGGACAAATTTTGATTAAATCATGAAATAGATTTACAGGAATCTCCGCATCATGAAGTGAAACGCTACAGAGTTATCAATTTAAACAGAGAATCTATTTTATTTCTTTTTATGTTGGAAAAACTAATTTAATCAATTGGGATAAATTGATAGGATGGTTTATAACTAACCAACCCTACAGCTATTTTGCCAATGCGTTATAAATGGGGAATCCTATATTTCTTATTTAAAAATCGTGATATACCCTGCCAGCTTCTTCACATTCTGTGATTTCAGGTCGATAGTATAATAATACGTTCCCGCTGGCAATTCCTGCCCGTTTCTCTTTCCGTCCCATGGCTGATTGTATCCAACGGACCGGAACACAAGGCTGCCTGTTGTGTTATAAACCTCTACTATGGCATTACTGAAAACGCTTAATAATTTTATTTCCCAGGTATCATTGTAGCCATCACCATTTGGGGTAAACGTATTCGGTACCGTGAACGACTCAAATACTGTTACTGTCATATCATCTAATGCGGTTCCGCATCCCGCATTTGAAATCACCTCCAGCCGATATGTGAACACCTGGGAAAATCCATTAGCCGTTAACGTTGCATAGGGGCGAAGGCTGTCTGGATTATTGAGATTTGCGGGTGGATTCCAGCTATAACGTACATCACTACCCGAAGCACT
>JAHEEX010000073.1 GCA_024640465.1 Sphingobacteriales bacterium
CAAAAATTGTCTAACAATGGATCGATGATGACTCATAATCGCAAAGAATTGTGGTAGAAATAGATGAAACCTTCTATAGGCTGCAAAAATAAGGTAGGATTTTAACATTATATCAACATCTCTCACTTTTTTTTAAGCCTTATCCAGACTGCATTTCAGCGGTTTTGTGGGAGTTTGTTGATGAAATTGTCATGAAAAAGTAATCAGTTTCGTTGAAGGAAGATAATTTAATTGTTTGAACATGATTTGACATTTTTTTTCATCATTTTGCATCATGTTTGAGAATTTAAAAAAGAAATGGAAGGTTGATAACAGGCAATTGATACTGATTTTGTGCACTTTTGCCGTTACAGGAACCCTAACAGCATATATTTCACGGGGCATTACGTCCTGGGTTGGTTTCACCGATGAAACCTTTTGGGGATGGAAATTCCTCCTGAGGTTTTGTATCCTTCTATTCGGTTACCAGGTAATCATATTAATTGTTTCCTTTTTCTTCGGACAATTCAGGTTTTTCTGGAACTATGAGAAGAAAATACTCCAGTGGATGGGGGTGATGAAGAAGGCGAAAATCGAAAGTGGAAAATCGAAAATAAGCAGCCAGGAACAAGGAGCAGAAAAGACAGTATATGATATAAAATCATAATACATATAATTTGCGATCCTTATTTATATAAAAAATGTTGAGATCTGCTTCTCTTAATTGACAATCACTCCTTAATCATCCAATAAATTCTTTTGATGATCTTTACCTTTTAAGTGCTGATTTAGACATTAGCTTGCCTTCTTTTGCCTTTAACTTTCGATTTTTGACTTTCGACTTTCGATTTTCTCTTACTCCTTCTCCGCCGCAATAAACCCGAAACTGCTCCATTGGTTCCCGGATAATACTTCTTTAAACAGCGCTTTTGCCTTTTCTGGCTGTTTATTGAGCTTAAAATACATACCCATCGCATATCCCAGGGTAGCATTACCCGGGCTTCCGCCCGATGATTTGAGTTTATCCAACAGCTGATCTTCCCGCAGGACTCCTTTATATAATAGGAGCATTTCATAATAATCCTCATTTTCTATCAGGGGTAGGCCTACGCCAACTGTTTCCAGTAAAGCTTTGGCTTCCAGTTCTTTACCGCCCCTTTTGAGGGTAATATAGAGCCAATAAGCAGTGGCCATGTACATATCCGGATTGGTTGAAAACTTCAGGCAGGATTTATAAACCTCCCCAGCCCGGTAAAAGTCTTTTTCAAGATATAAGGCCAGCCCAAGATGATACCAAATATTACCTTTCAGGGTGCTGGTAGGAATATTTTGCACATTGGGCATGCCATCTGGCTCTATTTCATCCGGCTTTTTTTGCATAAGCTCCGCGGCGAATGTTAGGTCAATAATGGCTTTCTGGTTGCATCTCAGGGTAATCAACCGATGCCCGCGGTGCCTTAAAAAACGTGCATCCCCGGGAAATCTTTCAAAGCCCAGACTGAAGATTTCAATAGCCTCCATATAATTTCCTAAATAGGCTGTACGCCGGCCTAACCATATCAATGCATCCGCGTTTGTAGTGTCTTTATAGTAAACCTGCCTGGCGTCCGCCAATTGGCCCTCCATGTTGGCTTTTGCTTCAGGATTTAATAGAGGCAGGGGATAATCTTTGGTTATACAATCCTGTCCATAACCAAGGGTTAAAAAGAACTGTAAAATAATTGCCCCGGATATGTTCACTCTCATGGCTAAAAGTTACAACTTTGCCGCCACCATTTATCGTTCATGCAACAAATTGCCATTTTCGCTTCAGGAGCCGGTTCCAATGCCCGGCAAATCATCCGCCATTTCCGGAATCATCCCACCGTCAGGATATCACTGATCGTTTGTAATAAACCTGGCGCGGGAGTATTACAAATCGCAGAAGATGAAAAAATTCCAACACTGATGCTGGAAAAGGACCCCTTTTTCCGGGGCGATGGATATGTAGGTTCACTCAGGAAAGCCGGCATCGACTTTATTGTACTGGCCGGGTTTCTTTGGAAGATCCCGGATACCCTGATCAAAGCTTACCCGGGAAAAATCGTCAATATACATCCGGCCCTACTGCCAAAATACGGAGGGAAGGGAATGTATGGCGCCCATGTGCATGAATCGGTTATAGCTGCCGGTGAAAAAGAAAGCGGCATCACCATCCATTTCGTGGATGAATATTACGATCACGGACAACCGATTTTTCAGTCTGCAGTTTCTATTGAACCAACTGATACCCCTGAAACACTGGCTGCCAAGATCCACTTACTTGAACACAAATACTACCCGGTTGTTATTGAAGAAATATTGAATAAGCCAAATAAGGGTTAAATATGCTGAAGTGCATATCACAGTTCCGCAAGCATTGCTTATTATTATCGTCAAATATTTTTCACTGCAAATGAAATTTACAGGTACCCTTATTCTTTTACTGGTCATTTTCCTTCAGCCTGCCAAGGCCCAGAAGGATGTAATGATCAGGGGGTATGTGTATGATTCTACCCGTATGCTGACTATTCCCCAGGTGAAAGTGACCAGTACCAGCGGGGCGATTGCTTATACCGATTCTGTTGGATATTATAATATACTGGTATCTCCCCGTGATTCGATTTCTTTTTTCTTCAGGGGAAAATCAACCACTCAATTCCCGGTTAAGGATATACGTTACCAACAAGGTTTTGATGTTTCCCTGCAGGTTACCATTCAGAGCAGATACAAGACCCTGAAAGAAGTAATTGTTGTAGGTAAAAGCTATCGGGAAGATTCTTTGGAGAACAGGGAAAAATACAGGAAGGCCTTTGGATATGATAAAGGCCTCACCCTCTCTGAAACCAATCCCATTATGGGCGGCACGCCTGGGCTCGATCCCAATAGCATCATCAATATGTTCCGCTTCAGAAGAAACAAGAGCATGAAGAGTTTACAAAGCAGGTTACTGGAAGAAGAAGCACAAAAATTTATTGATTACCGGTTTAACAAAGCAACGGTAAAACAACTTACCGGGCTTGAAGGTGAACAACTGGCAAGATTCATGGAACTGTACCGGCCCAATTATGAGTTCACTGCCTATAGCACCGAATACGAGTTTTATCAATATATCCTGGATGCTTCAAAAAGATTCAGGCGGGGTCTGTTGCCACCCAGTATAAACAGAAATGATTAAATATTTCACAGTGTTACAAATGATACTCTTTTGGTATATTTAGGCAAAACCAAATGTATGCAACGCATGTTCCAGTTCCTGTTTTTGATTTCACTGGCGTTCATTTCATTCCCGGTTATCAGTCAGACTGCAGCCACTACATTTAAACCAACACTAAGCAGCCCGGAATCAGTGGGCATGTCTTCTTCCCGGCTCAAAAGGATAGACGAAAATGTCCAGGGATGGATTAACAGCGGAAAAACAAATGGTTGTGTGGTGCTGATTTCCCGGAACGGAAAAATTATATATAACAAAGCATATGGCTATAATGATCCCGGGAAAAAAGAGCCCATGCGTACGGATCATATATTCCGCATAGCCTCCCAGACAAAGGCCATCACGTCTGTTGCGGTGATGATGCTTTACGAAGAAGGCAAGTTCCTCCTCGATGAACCTGTATCAAAATACATCCCTGAAATAGAGGGCCAACAGGTACTTGATAAGTTTAATAAAGCAGATAGCACATATACAACTGTTCCGGCTAAATCACCGGTAACCATCCGGCAACTCCTTACCCACACTTCCGGTATCGGCTATGCGCAAATTGGCAGCGACGAGTCTAATGCCATCTTTGCCAAAGCAGGTGTTACTGCGGGTCTGGGTGTGGAAAAGGGCAGGTTACTGGCCACTGATATGAAAAAACTTTGCAAGCTGCCCCTTATGCACCAACCTGGTGAAAAGTGGACCTATGGCCTTAACACAGACCTGCTTGGTTACCTCGTGGAAGTATTATCCGGTAAAAGCCTCGATCAGTTTTTTAAGGAAAGGATCTTTGCACCACTGGGTATGAATGATACTTATTTCTATTTACCCCGCGAAAAATTCAATCGCCTGGCTACCCTCTATGATGAAAAGGACGGCAAACTGGAAAAAGCGCCGGAACGCATAGAACAAAATGGTGTTTTCATGACAGATTATCCAAAGATGGAAGGCACCTATTTTTCTGGTGGAGGCGGATTGTCATCAACTGCATTAGACTATGCAATCTTTCTGCAGATGATGCTCAATGAAGGGGAACTCAATGGCGTTAGGTTATTATCCAGAAATACTGTTCGCATGATGACGATGAACCAGATTGGCGATGTGGATTTTGGTGATAATAAATTCGGATTAGGCTTTGGTATCACTACAGAAAAGGGCAGCGCCAAATTACCTACTCCTGAAGGTGTATTTGAATGGGGAGGTGCCTTTTCAACATCTTACTGGGCAGATCCAAAAGAAAAGTTGATTGGTATTTTTTATCGTCAAATGTGGCATAATTCAAATTATGATGCGGCTGATAAATTTAAGGTGTTGACTTACCAGGCTATTATTGATTAAATGAAAGTAATGGACAACCTGCACAACGAACTGAAAAAAGAATTTCAACTGGAAAGAATGATACTTTTCAGTGATGCTGTTTTTGCCATAGCCATCACTTTACTGGTTATTGAAATTAAAGTTCCGGAATTGCATGAAGATGTTACGGAAAAAGCATTGTTAAAGGAGATAGGCCATCTTGTTCCAAAGTTTCTTGGTTTTATTATCAGTTTTATACTCATAGGTGCCTACTGGACAATACATCATCGTTTGTTTGGTTATGTAACAAAGCTAACGGGGAAACTTACCGCACTGAACCTCTTTTTCTTATTCACAATTGTTTTAATGCCTTTTAGCACAGGTATTTTTGGGGAATACTCCAGGCCCTCCACGCTACATCTCATCACGCCATATGCTATTTATATAATGAATGTTTGTCTTACGGGTTTGGCAAATTTTCTGTTATGGTCCTATGTTTCGAATCCAACAAACCATGTTGCCGAAGGCTTGCCGGATTACCACATTATGAAACAAGCCAAACTAAGGGCATTGCTTATCCCAATAATTTTCTTTTGCTCTTTTTTAGTTGCATTATGGAATCCATTTGTGGGAAGGTATGTGCCCCTCATAATCCCAATTGTTTTAAGATTAATTTCCAAAAAATTTAAAAAAAACCCCCACTAAGTGTCATGCATAAATTATCCTGTTGCTTATTATTTTTTTTGCTTTTTACCACTTCAACTCTTTTTGCACAGAATTATAAAAAGCTACACGAGACAAGTATATTGATAGATACCCACAACGATTTTCCAAGTTCCGCCATTGAAAAAAAAGTGGCTTTTGATCAGAACTTAATCGGAAAGACACATTCTGATTTAAAAAGAATGAAAGATGGCGGTGTTGACATCCAGGTTTTTTCCATTTTCTGTGGTCCTGAACAGGCTACGCCTTATGCATTTGCCAACCAGGAAATTGATTCTGTTTACGAATGGGCACGCCGCAATCCCGCTACAATGACGATGGTTTACAATAGCCGGGATCTTGAAAAAGCTGTTAAGGAAAAAAAGTTCGGCGCCATGATGGGTGTGGAAGGCGGACATATGATGGAAGACAAGCTGGAAAACCTGGAAGCCTTATATAAAAGAGGTGTTCGGTATATGACCCTGACCTGGAACAATTCCACTTCATGGGCAACATCAGCCTGGGATGAAACACTCCATAAAGACTCACTGCAACATATGGGATTAACTGATTTTGGAAAAGATGTAGTCAGAAAAATGAATGCACTGGGTATGATTGTTGACCTTTCCCATACCGGCGAAAAAACTTTCTGGGATGCTATTAACACTACCTCAAAGCCAGTGATCGCTTCACATAGCTGTGTCTATAATTTGTGCCCTCACCGGCGCAACCTAAAAGACGACCAGATAAAGGCCATTGCCAAAAACGGCGGTGTCATCCACATGAATTTTTATGCCGGTTTCATAGACAGTACCTATGAGAAAAAAGCACTCGCATTCAGGTCAATCCATAAAGCAGAAATTGACTCTTTGATCAAACTAAATTATCAGCCGGATTATGCAGGAATGATCATTTCGGAAAAATATCCCACTGAACTAAGCTCCATGCTTCCGCCCCTATCAGTGTTAATTGACCACCTGGATTATATCGTTAAGCTGGTTGGGGTTGACCATGTTGGCCTGGGTTCTGATTTCGATGGTATAGAAGCGCCACCAAAAGGCTTAAAGGGGGTGGAAGATTTTCCGGAAATTACCAAAGCTTTAATTGCAAGAGGATACTCAAAAAAAGATATTTATAAAATACTGGGCGGTAATTTTATCCGGGTATTGAAAGCAAATGAAATACATTAACTGTTAAGCCGGGAGAAATGAATAATTGATTTTTCTTCCATCCTCGTAGCTAATGTATTTCACTTCCTTATTCCTTATTTCTTATTCCTTATTTTTCATTCCACCAGCGCTTCTGTCTTCAAACGCCGGCTTGGGCGCCAGTTTCCGTGGTTTTTCTTTCACCAGTTTCTTTACTTCCTCTACCGCACGGATCAACTGAGGATCATTTCCTCTTGCCAATTGTGCCGGATCATCCCACACTTCAATAGTTGGGGGCACTCCCTCACCTTCCCAGAACCATTTACCATCCGGACCATATAATCGTGCATCCGGAACCGTTATGCCGCCGCCATCAATGAGGCTGTGGCCTGTGGCAGGACCCACCAGTATTCCTGTGGTTCTCTCTCCAATGATCGGACCCATATTCATGGTTTTAAATGCCCAGGGGAATGCATCACCACCGGAGCCTGCCCAACCATTGATGAGCATGGCTTTGGGGCCATCGTTTCCTTTGCCGGGGATACGACTGATGCCTGCATTACGCCATGCTATATTATACAGGTTAGGACGATTAAGCATTTCTATAAACCGATCGCCAAGTTGTCCGCCTGCATTAAAACGCTCATCAATGATAAATCCTTTCTTATCAACTTGTGCATAGAACTGGCGCATTAGCTCAGTTTGTCCGTCACCGCCGGTATTGGGCATATACATATAGCCAAGGTCTCCATTACTCAGTGCATCCACTTTCTTTCGATTACCTTCGATCCATTCCAAATGACGCAGCCTTCTCTCCTGTCCAGTGGTTAACGTTTCTATCAATACATCTCTGGCACCGGTAAGATTTGGCTGGCTGTTAACTTTAAGCATCACAGTACTTCCCGCCAATCCTTCCAGCGATGCATACGGATCAATAGATGTATCTACCGGTTTTCCATTCACTGCCAGGATATAATCACCTTCTTGTACATTTACACCTGTAACATCAAATGGAGAGCGCACTTCATTATCCCAGGCAGCAGGCTTTACAATTCTTTTAATGCGATAAGCGCCATTCGCCAGTTCCCAGTCGATACCCAGAAATCCATGCCCGCGACTGTTCCCCTGTTCAACATCTCCCTGTCTTGCATAGGTATGACCGGCAGAAAGTTCAGCGATCATTTCCTGTTGAATGGTAGTTACATCCCAACGGGTAATCGCATTTTCCATGAGTGCGCCGTATTGCTTTCTAACTTCGTTCCAGTCAACCTGCTGCATGGCGGGATCATAAAAGAAATCGCGATACCTCCGCCAGGTATCATTAAACAGTTGGTTCCATTCTTCTTTTGGATTGAGTGTCATTTCCATGGCAGAAGTACGAAGCGGTTTCTCAATTCTCTGATCAGGTGCCGGCTTAATGATGCCGAGGCTATTGCCTTGCATAACGAGGATAGATTTACCGTCTTTAGAAACAGCATACCCGTTCACATTCGACATCACCTTTTTCTCTTCACGCTTTTCCAAATCATACATGAAAAGGCCGGGCTGCTCCCCGCTACTACCGGAATTGGGTAACCGATGATAAAGCAATTTGCCATCTATGGCGACCAATGTTCCATAATTACCGGCAGTTACCGGCAAAACCTGTACCCTTGCTTCAAAGTTTTCCGGTTTTACTGTAATGTTTTTCACCGCTGGTGAAGCCGGTACAGGTGCAGCTGCTTTATCCGGAGTTGCAGTCTTTGAAGCAGTAGTGGTATCGGCTGTTATTTTTACTTCGTCATTACGGGCAACCAGCAAACTTTTGGCCGTTGGATCCAAACTGGCATAAGCAACTTGCGTAGCATTGGGATAGATCCAGGTTGCATCGAGACCGCTATATAGAGGTTGCAAACGACGATCGGTCTGAAAGAAAAGATATTTTCCGCCCGGATCAAATACCGGATCAGCATCATTATAATAACCGGCCGTTAGCTGGTGTAATTTTTTTTCAGCAAAACCATATATGTAAATGGCATTGTTCAGGTTTTCTCCCTGCTTGCTGAATGCAATCCAATTATTATCAGAACTCCAGCTTAATCTGAATCCGGTAAGTGCTGAATAATTTAATATACTGGTTTTACCAATTGTCATAACATCCCCCGTAGACACAGTGAGCACCTGGATTTCCTGTAGGTAATTGATATAGGCCAGTTTTTTGCTGTCTGGCGACCAGAACAATTGCCAGCCCATTCCTTTTCCAAAATTGGTAAGCTTTTTTGAAGTGCCTGCCTGCTGATCCTGCAACCATATCTCGTATTCCCCACTTTGATCACTCCAGTAAGCAATCCATTTCCCGTTTGGCGACCAGGCCGGGTTCTGATCAAATGCACCGCTGCTGTTGGTAAGGTTCATAACCGGCCCGTTTTCTGCGGGCACACTGAACAGTTCACCTCTCGCTTCTACCACAACTCGTTTGGCATCCGGAGAAATATCTGCAGTAATTATCCTGTTTGCTACATTTTCGGGGCGGGGCATGAGTGTAGCGAAATCAGATACAACATTGATCTTAACTTCAGCATATTTATTGGTCGACAGGTTGAGCAAATACAGTTTACCACCGGCTTCAAATACCAGATCATCGGGGCCGGAACTCATATGATTAACGTCTACTTTATCAAAGTCTGTTATCTGCATCTTATTTTTGGAGGAGATATCATAGACCCAGATATTACGACGCTTATTTTTATCGATATCACTGATATAGTAGATTTTATTTTTGTGCCAAACCGGCTTCCCATCTGTTGCCGTATTTTTAGTGATATTCTCCGCAGTCATTTTTTTCAGGTCAAATATCACCACATCAGAAGCCAGTCCACCACGGTATCTTTTAAATGGATAGTTTTCAGTGATACGGCTAACGTATGCAATGCTTCCGCCATCCGGGGAGAAGCTGCCCAATTCGCCGTAGGGAATCGGAAGTTTTTCCGGCAATCCCCCTTTTTTATTCAATAGATAAAGCTGGTTTACACCCCCCACATTGTTTTCTCGCTGGGAAGCAATCAGGATCTGATTACCGTCAGGGTGCCAGTCAATTACCCTGTCTGTCATGGCGTGCCAGGTCAACCGCACAGGCACTCCACCGGTTACCGGCATAGTATATACATCAGCGTTACCCCGGTATGTAGCCGTAAAAGCAAGTGTTTTCCCATCCGGAGAAAATCGTGGAAAGGATTCTTCCCCGGTTGAAGAAGTAATTCGGGTGGCAGTTCCTCCAGCCTTTGGCACCAGCCAGATGTCACCGCCATATACAAAACTGATTTGTGTGGCAGAAACATCAGGGTATCTGAATAACCTGGCGTCTACCTGGGCAGATGCTGCCACCATAATAAAATTTGCCAATAAAAAGATCGATACAGGCTTCATAAAGGAGCATTAGTGATTAATAAATCTAACTGCGAAGTATCAAAGAGTAAAAAGTAAAAGTTAATCAATCTTTGTATTTCTCCCTTCCTTATTTTTCTTACCGGTTAATACAAATAGATGAATGGACAATAAATGTATATTTAAGTATGATTGATCCAGAGCCATTAATACAAAAGCAACATATCCCATTAAACAGGGTACTTGGGCTTTCTACCGGTATTTTACTGGTTACAGGAATCATGATCGGATCAGGTGCATTTAAAAAAATTGTTCCGATGTCGCAGTCATTCATGAGTGAACCAGGCATTATCCTGGCATGGGTTGTTGCGGGATTGATCACTATGCTGGGTGCATTTACATATGCGGGACTTGCCGGACTTACTGATGAATCCGGCGGGATTTATGAATATCTCAGGCTTGCTTTCGGCAACTTTCAGGCATTCCTTTTTGGATGGATGATTTTTACCATTGGAGGCAGCGGCGCCATTGCTGCTCTTGCTTTTGTTTTTTCCCAATCAGTAAATACGCTTATTCACTTCCCGGATCCATTGGATACGTGGAAAGACCTTTCCATTGGCGGCCTGATCTATCCTTTTGCTTCATCTGGTATTAAAATTTTTGCTGTTTTAACCATCGCATTGCTTACCTGGGTAAGTTACAGGGGCGTAAAAAATGGTGGTGCTTTGAATAATGTGGTCACAGGTGCTAAAATTGCGGGGATAATCATCCTCATTATTGCGGGTTTTTTCTATGTAGGTCCGGCAGAAAAAGAGGTATCCATTTCCGTTACCACCTCTTATCCGGGCTTTTTCACCATGCTCAGTGCTTTTTTTGGAGCACTTCTCAGTGCGCTTTGGGCCTATGATGGCTGGGCAAATATTACCTATATAAGCGGGGAAATTAAAAACCCAAAACGAAATGTTCCATTGGCCATCATGATAGGTGTAAGCATTGCCATGATTTTATATATCCTGCTAAATATCGTTTATATGCGGGTACTTCCATTGTCGCAACTGGCAACGATGGATCAAAATAAAGTTGCAGCGTCAGAAGTTGCGGGTGTAATTATGGGTCCGGCCGGCACTTTGATTATTACATTGCTGATCATGATCAGCGCGCTGGGTGCACTGAACGCATGTATCATCGTTTACCCGAGATTATATTACCGCATGTCCCAAAAAGGTGCATTCTATCCTAAAGCGGCTTATGTACATCCCGTTTACAGAACACCGTATATTTCCATTTTATTCTCTTCAGCCTGGAGCAGTGTGCTTGTTGTTACAGGCACTTTTGATTTGCTAACCAACCTGGTCATTTTTACGGGTTTCCTTTTCTTTGGACTGGTAGCTATTGGCCTGATGAAGATGAAAAGGAATGGTAGCATCAAAACAAAAATAATTGCTTACCCCTTTTCTCCAATTATCATTATTCTCTTCAGTCTTGTTTTAGTAATCAATACGGCCATCATCCAGCCAAAAGCTTCATTGATGGGATTATTGCTGGTATGCAGTGGCATCCCGTTCTATTATTATTTCAGGAATAGAAATAAAAATTCCTCGGGCCTGGATTCATGATTAATCCTCTGTCGATTTCTTCTATTGAATTAATTTTTTATGAGCAATTCAAAAAAGAAAATCATTCTGTTGAAATCTGAAACAGGCAACCTCTCATCAATTCCATGATATCCTTTTGAATCAATGGTGGGATTAAACTTAATAACCCCGTCTGAAACTTTTGAAAAGTGCTTACTGTCCGTGCCACCCATCAAAACATATGGCACCGGAATAATGTCGGGCATCACTTTATATATGACCTCTTCGACTTTTTTGAAAGCAGGGCTGTCTGTAGAAGTCATTGGCGATGCATTACTGTTTGTTTTGAATGGCATTATTTTTACCCTTTCATCATTGATCTGTTTTTTCATGAAAGCAACAACCGCATCTTCCGGATCAAAGACCATGTTCCTGCTGTTTACAATGGCAGTAGCACGTGTAGGGATTACATTATCTTTTACCCCGGCTTTGAGCATCGTGGGTACAATGGTTGTATGGAAAAGGGAATTCGTAACAGGATCGGACTCGAATTTTTTCTGCAGCATGCTGCCAAACAACCATTGATTGCTCATGGCCATACGTTCAGAAAATGGCAGCCCCGGTGCAATCCTTCTAAATAATTCAGTCATAGGCGGGGAAACATGATAAGGCATTTGCTCTTCACGCAACTTATATAGCGCCTTGTTTAAAATATCAATAGCTGTTTCTTTAGCGGGCATGGAGCTGTGCCCACCTGCTAATTCAACACTAAGTTCAAAAGAGAGGTACCCTTTTTCTCCAACTGCAATGGCTGCAACCGGTCTTTTTAATGTTGGAAATTGCTCTAAGGTAATTTCGCCGCCTTCATCGATCACTAATTCAGGTCTTATTTTTTGGTCTTTGAACCAGTCTGCAATTTTTACTGCCCCAACCGACCCGGATATTTCCTCATCATGACCAAAGCTCAAATAAATTGTACGTTTTGGCTGATAGCCCTGACGAAGCAGTTCTTCTGCTGCTTCAAGAATCGTTATCACTGAACCTTTATCGTCTGCCACTCCGCGACCCCATATCATATTGTTGGTCACCTCCCCTTTAAAAGGATCATGTGACCACTTATTCTCCGTCCCGGGCTCAACCGGCACTACATCCATATGCGCCATTAATACATATGGCTTGAGGGAAGGATCGGTACCTTTCCATTCAAACAGGTAACTGAATTCACTGAATACTTTTCTTTCCAGTTTTTGATGCACCAATGGGTAAGCCCGTTCCATAAACAACCTGAACCTGATGAATTCTGCTGTATCAATGGGTAAGGTATCTGCCCAGGAAATTGTTTTGATCTGAATCGCTTCTGAGAAATGCCTTAACGCAGAATCATTTATTGGCGGTTCTTTCAATGATTCTTTTACCGGAATGGAATTACCCGCACGTATGGTATTGAAAAGAATAACCAGTATTATACCAACTATCAAAATGAATAATCCGAAAATGATTTTTTTAAACATGAAACAGGTTGATTTAATAGAAAAGAAAGCAATTTTTTATTACGCATGCTTTATCGGCTAACCGATATTAGCATTAAGTCGCAAACTTAACCGCAGCCGATACATGAATATCGGTAGTATCGAGCACTGGCAAATCAACATCCTCCTGCTTTATTAGTATTGGAATCTCAGTACATCCGAGTATTACGGCCTCAACACCAGATTGTTGGAGTGTATTGATGATTTGAATGAATCTGTTTTTTGTTTCCGGGAGAAAAAGGCCTTTCCCCATTTCCGTATAAATCGCGTTATTGATATAGGCAATGTCCTGCTCGCTGGGTATAACTGTCTCTATGCCTTTTGCAGATAACTTCTTTTTATAAAAATCCAACTGCATGGTATACTTGGTTCCCAGTAAGGCCACTTTCTTCATTCCTTTTGCTTGAATCACTTTTGCGGTTTCTTCTGCAATATGGATGATGGGTATATGAATGGCTGATTGTACTTCATCCGCAATCTTATGCATGGTATTTGCACCGATCAAAATGCAATCAGCCCCGGCTGATTCCAGTTTCCGGGCAATATCTTTCATGATGTCTGCAATAGCATCCCACTGGTTATTCTCTGTGAGTACTTTTATCGCCGAGAAATTTACAGAATATAATATGATCTTTCCAGCTTCGACACCGCCCAGTTTTTCATTGATCTGCTGATTGATAAGCCTGTAGTAATCAGCTGTGGATAGCCAGGTTAATCCGCCAATGATGCCAATTGTTTTCATGGTTTACATTAAAATTTAAAAGAATTGTATACGGTTGAATATTGAACAGGGAACATGGAATAATGAATTAAAATGCAACGAACAAGTTCAATATTCCTATTTCCCTGTTCAATATTCAATATTCCAATATCAATTTATAATACAGTTTTTAGCTCCGTCCACACATTCTCCATAACCATTCGGTGCTTCTCTCCCATTAAATACCGCTGAATATTGAACAGGGAACAAGGAATGGTGAATCAAAATGCAACAAACAAGTTCAATATTCACATTTCCTTGTTCCCTGTTCAATATTCATATCACAATTTATAAAACAGTTTTTAGCACCGCCCACACATTCTCCATCACCATCCGGTGCCCCTCCACCGTAGGATGAATGCCATCCGCCTGGTTCAATTTTTCTTCACCCGCCACTCCTTCCAGGATAAAAGGTATAAAAGGTGTTGCGTTTTTTTTCGCCAGCTCCGGAAAAAGTTCTTTAAAAGCTTTTGAATAATCTGGTCCCATATTTGGCGGAACAAGCATCCCCGCTAAAATGATCTTTACATCTTTATTCTTTGCCTTTACTTTATCAATGATCGACTGTAAATTTTTAGCCGTCTCGGCAAAAGGGATGCCACGCAATCCATCGTTAGCGCCCAGTTCCAGGATAAATATATCCACAGGTTGTTTCAAAATCCAATCAATCCGGCTGTTCCCTCCGGAAGAGGTTTCTCCGCTAACACCTGCATTAACAACCGTATAGGGCAATTCCAAAGAATCAATTCTTTTTTGAATTAAGGAAGGAAAGGCATTGGAAGGATCATCCAAGCCATAACCGGCTGTCAGGCTGTTTCCAAAAAAAAGGATGGTCTTTTTTGCAGCTTTTTCAGCAGCTTTTTTAGTAGTGTCCGATTTTGCAACAGCCATGTCTGTCTTTTCTTGGCCTGTATTACAAGCAACAAGAAGGATGAGCAAAAAATTGAACAGCAAAGGAAATCTTTTGTTAATCATATTAACCGTTTGCATAATTAATCACATTGCGTACAAATTTGGTTTAATTATCCGGTATTTTTATACCTAAACTGTAAATGCAGCTCAAATTCTAAATAACATTGCATGGATAGCATACTAGAGGTAAAGGAAGTCAGCAAAAACTATCAAAGTGCGGGACATACACTGACCGTACTGGACCACATTAATTTTTCTGTTGAAGCCGGTTCCACCATTTCAATAGTAGGCCCATCTGGCAGCGGGAAAACCACTTTGCTGGGGCTATGCGCCGGACTCGACAGTGCCTCTTCCGGTTCGGTTGAATTGAACCACATAAAACTCGAAAGTCTTTCAGAAGATAAAAGGGCACTTGTTCGCAACCAGTATGTGGGTTTTATTTTTCAAAACTTTCAATTACTGCCAACTTTAACTGCATTGGAAAATGTAATGGTCCCCCTTGAACTGAGGGGAGTTAAAAATATACGGAACCTGGCTATGGAGTTATTGGACAAAGTCGGACTTGCTGATCGCAGTCACCACTACCCTGTTCAATTGAGTGGTGGCGAGCAGCAAAGGGTTTCGCTGGCAAGGGCATTTTCCAATAAACCCAGGATACTGTTTGCGGATGAACCCACCGGAAACCTCGATGCAGAAAACAGTGAAAAGATCGAAAGCCTTTTGTTTGATCTCAATAAAGAAGCAGGCACCACCCT
>JAHEEX010000251.1 GCA_024640465.1 Sphingobacteriales bacterium
GTTTCGCATGCGCATCTCCGTTATATCAGGCCATTCCCTAAAAACCTGGGGGATATCCTGAAAAACTTTGATAAAGTAATTATTCCGGAGATCAATAATGGTCAGTTGGTTAAGATCATCCGCGACCAGTATTTCGTGGATGCGATACCGTATAATAAGATCATGGGCAGCCCGATCACGAAAACGGAATTGGTGGCGGAGATTAAGAAATATCTCTAAGTCTAACCGCAAAGTAGACTCACCCCGTCCACGCCAAGGCGTAGCCTGCCCCTCTCTTTAAAATGAGAGGGGCCAAACAGCCCCTCGGTTCTACTATTCCTTATAAAATTTAGTTCGCTTTATGAATAAAAGTGGAAGGCTGTTGGCTGTTCCCCTCTCTTTTTTAAAGAGAGGGGTCCGACTGCGAAGCAGGCGGGGGTGAGTAAGTCTAAACGCAAAGTTTTTAAGGCGCAAGGTAGTGCCTTACCACCTCAGCAACGCACTCGCCCAGGTAAAGCCGCTGCCAAAAGCAGCCAGGCAAACCAGGTCCCCATCTTTGATGCGCCCCTGCTCGTATGCCTCGCATAGCGCAATGGGCACGGATGCCGCTGTGGTATTGCCGTATTTCTGGATATTATTATGTACCTGGTCGTCGCTTAGGCCTAAGTGTTGTTGAACGAATTGTGATATCCTGAGGTTAGCCTGGTGCGGGATCAGCATATTGATATCCTTTGCTGTAAGGTTATTTGCTTTCAAAGATTCCACGATCACTTCAGGAAACTTCACCACGGCTTTTTTGAAAACAGCTGGACCATCCATATATGGAAACAATTCTGCGTTGTCTATCATTTTATGACTCATGAACATTTGCGCGATCTCAGCCTCATCAAATGTTGCAAGCGGTTTTTCCGTCCAGTGATTGGCATGGGTGCCCGGGTTATACATCGCCAGGATCTCCGCACTGGAACCATCACTATGTAAATGCGTGCTTAAAATTCCGCGGTTAGCCTCTTCCGTTGGTTGCAACACCACCGCACCGGCTCCATCGCCAAAGATTACACTCACATTCCTTCCTCGCGTGCTGAAATCAAGTCCGAACGAATGTTTTTCACTTCCAATAACAAGAATATTTTTATACATCCCCGTCTTGATAAACTGGTCGGCTACACTCAACGCATACACGAAACCACTGCATTGGTTACGAACATCCAGCGCGCCAATCTCTTTCATCTTCATGGCGCGTTGTACCAACACTCCGCATCCCGGAAAATAGTAATCCGGGCACAGTGTGGCAAATACAATAAAATCGATATCCTGTGGCGTAATGCCGGCTCTTTGAATGGCAATGGTAGCCGCTTCAACGCCCATGGTAGTCGTGGTCTCTTTTGTACGATGGGCGTAGTGCCTTTCCTGGATTCCTGTTCTCTCCTGGATCCACTCATCGCTGGTATCCATATATTTCTTCAGGTCGTTATTGGTCACTACATGCTCGGGTACATACATGCCGATACCGGCTATTTTTGATCTTGTCATGGTTCAAACGATCGTTTAGCCAGACAAATTAAGCAAAAAAGGATAAATAGGATGATTATGAAACTATTTCATTCCGAACTATCGGGTTGTATCGGAAACCGGCCTCATTTTGAGGGTTTCTATGGCAAAAAGACTGGTCTCCTTCTTAACTGTTTCAAGATCACCGGATTTGATATAAGATCCCATAACATGGTCCCCTGCATTAGGAATGGCTACTGCCTTTTTTAACCCGACTGGGGTGGAAATTTCTTCAAACATTTTTTTCATGGCAGAAACCTTTACCACTTTATCCTGGTGTTCATCATCTTTATAATAATACAACAGTAGTAGAGGCTGTTTGATCTTCGCGAATGTTTCCTTGTTCATGGTTGTTTCCAGCATTTCCTGTAAAGCTACTGTGCCTTCCAGCCGGTATTTACTATACCAGTGTTTCTTATAAATGTCACGTTGATCTGATGCAATATTATAATCACCCTTTTTCACCAGCCTGGCTAACTGCAAACCCCAATGATTATTCAATATCCATGCATTGGGATCATTGATCTCTATATTGGGCGACATTAAAATCAGTGCCGCAACATCGTTTGGATAGGTTGCAGCGAGTTGTAAAGCCTGGGTCCCTCCGGTTGAAGTGCCCATCAAAATTACGTTTTGGCCCAGTTGTTTCCCAATGGCCAGGGCCTGTTTGGCGCTTTCCCAATAGTTATCTGCGGTTAAATTGATCAATGCTTCTGCTGTATCCAGTCCGTGCTCTGCAAGCCTTGCCAGGTAAAGATTACAGCCAAATTTCCTGGCAAAATCCGTATGCACCGGATCCCCTTCTTCCTGGGAAGCGGAAAAACCATGCAGGTACACAACGGCATAATCCGTCTTATTTTTCAGGGAATCATCCTGCCAGATGATGCGTGCCTCATTTTCAGGTTTTACCGGGCGATGGGATTCCATATCCTTAATATAGGACTCCAGCTGGCCAGTTTCAGAGGGAATATGAGGCAAATCAACCTTGTAAACAGGTTTTTCCGGGTGTGGACCAAATAAGTATATGATTGTCAGGATAGAAATAAGGTAAAGAAAGCCCCTTAAAATTTTCATTGATATTATTTGTGTGAAAATAACCAGAAACTGAACTTCTGGGAACCTTGCGTTCATCTTTCTTTGTGGTTAATGACTTGCCCTTCGATATTCCTTATTATCTGAACCATGATCCGCCTGCCGTCAGCCTACGCTGAAGCTTCGGCGCAAGCGTAAGCGTGCGGCTGACAGGTTTGGGGGGATTTTAAGGATTAAAATGATTAACAGCCCCTATAAAATAATCTCAGGTTATTTGAATTCAACTTCCTTATTCCTTATTTCTCATTCCTTATTCCTTATTCCCTCATTGTGAATTGATTCTTAATCTTTTACGTTCATTTGTCCCCTCCGCCGAATTGTAGTACCTTTGCAGCCTGAAAAAATGAACGGATACGCCCATTCATCAGCGTCCTCCGGCAAAGCATCATCATGGAAATAAGAAACATCGCCATCATTGCGCACGTTGACCACGGTAAAACAACCCTGGTAGATAAGATATTACATGCCACGAAGGTATTTCGTGACAACCAGGAGACTGGAGAACTGATCATGGACAGCAACGACCTGGAAAAGGAAAGAGGCATCACCATCTTCAGTAAGAACGCCTCCGTAATGTATAACGACATTAAAATTAATGTGATCGATACACCAGGTCACGCCGACTTTGGCGGTGAAGTGGAACGCGTATTGAAAATGGCTGATGGTGTGCTCCTGTTGGTGGATGCATTCGAAGGCCCGATGCCACAAACCCGTTTTGTACTGCAAAAGGCACTTCATTTAAACCTGAAGCCCATTGTGGTGATCAATAAGGTGGACAAACCAAACTGTCGCCCTGATGAGGTACACGATGCCATCTTTGAATTATTCTTCAACCTGGACGCAACCGAAGAACAACTGAACTTCCCCACCTTCTATGGTTCGGGCAAGAACGGCTGGTTTAACGACAGCCTTACCCAGATCGAAGGCATCACGCCTTTGCTTGATGGTATCATCAAATATGTACCTGCGCCTAAAGTAAGCGAAGGTCATGTGCAAATGCAGATCACTTCCCTGGATTACTCTTCTTTCCTCGGTCGTATTGCCGTAGGTAAAGTGAACCGCGGTGTGATCAAAGAAAACCAGACCATTGCTTTATTACAGGCAGATGGCACCAACAAAAAACAAAAAGTAAAAGAACTATACGTATTTGAAGGCATGGGCAAGCGCCGCGTAACCGAAGTGGTAGCCGGTGACCTTTGTGCTGTTGTGGGACTGGAAGATTTTAATATTGGTGATACCATTGCCGATACAGAAAATCCGGAAGCATTACCGGTGATCAGTGTAGATGAGCCAACCATGAGTATGATGTTCTCCATCAACAACTCGCCATTCTTTGGCCGTGATGGTAAATTTGTAACCTCCCGTCACCTGCGCGACAGGCTGATGAAGGAAACGGAGAAAAACCTCGCCCTTCGGGTAGAGGATTCCGATAGTGCCGATAGTTTCCTGGTATTTGGTCGCGGTATTCTTCACCTGGGCATCCTGGTGGAAACCATGCGCCGCGAAGGATATGAACTGACCGTAGGAAATCCACAGGTTTTAGTAAAAGAAATTGATCATAAGAAACACGAACCATACGAGATACTGGTAGTGGATGTACCAAGTGAATACAGCGGTAAAGTAATCGATTTGGTAACCCAACGCAAAGGTGAAATGCTGGTGATGGAATCCAAGGGCGAAATGCAGCACCTTGAATTTGAGATCCCTTCACGTGGACTGATCGGTCTGCGTAGCAATATGCTCACCAACACAGCCGGTGAAGCCGTAATGGCGCATCGTTTCCTGGAATACAAACCCTGGAAGGGGCAGATCCCCGGCAGAAGCAATGGTGTATTGCTTTCAAAAAACCAGGAAAGAACAACAGGCTATTCAATTGATAAATTGCAGGATCGCGGAACTTTCTTTGTAGATCCGGGAGAAGAGGTGTACACAGGCCAGATCATCGCTGAGCATATTAAGCCGGGCGACCTGGTGGTAAACGCCACCGAACCCAAGAAGCTCACCAACCACCGAGCCAGCGGCAGTGACGATGCTTCACGCATTGCACCAAAGACTTTGATGACACTGGAAGAGTGCATGGAATATATCCAGCAGGATGAGTGTATTGAAGTAACGCCGAAGAATATCCGGATGCGTAAAGTGGTGTTGGATGAGAATGAAAGGAATAGAATTTCTAAGTCGATGAAATCGGAAGCGGTTTAATTACCGAATGATATATTTAAAAAACCTGCCTCTTTGAGGCGGGTTTTTTTATGCATTTTATTTGATGAGAAAACTTGCCATAATTCTGTGACATATTAGAATAGATAACCGGTTAAAATACATATTTGACCCGTTAAAAAAACTCAGTAAAAACTTATTACGGCCAGACAGATCCGTAACATTGTGATATTAGCGGGTTAAGAAAATACAACTTAAAGTAATTTTATTTATCATTTTTTAATCAATGATTGGAGGACGCAATTTGCGACCTCCAATTTAAAAATATTATTTTTTCAAATAAGCATAAAATGACGCAGAAAGAATTACAGACACTGGTATTAGAACAAAAAATACTAAGCAGGATATATGTTATCAGAGGGGAAAAAGTAATGTTGGACAGAGATCTGGCGGAGTTGTATGGCGTTGAAACAAAACGCCTGAAAGA
>JAHEEX010000074.1 GCA_024640465.1 Sphingobacteriales bacterium
ATCGATTTATGAAGCTGTCAATCTTGGCTTCTACCAAAAGATCGCACCCGGGCCTGTCGGTTCACTGCTTTTTGCCTTGTCAGTTATGTTTTTCTGCTGGCTGGTTGGATGGTGGATGGACCGGAATAAAAAGTATGTACGTGTCTGAGTAAAAAAAATCTCAGGTATACAATAAAAAAAGTAAGTGCATCAAAATTAATAAGGGTGGAAAGAATTTGGCTCTTTCCACCCTTATATTATTTTATTTTCATAAATCAAAGTACCATCATCATAGATAATTTCTATTGTGCCAGTCGCAAATAGATTTCATTCGGTCCACCACCCCTTGACCAAAAACCAATATAATATGATCCGGTTGGAACAAATGTAGTAGCGGTACCAATGATTTGCCAGTTATTACCATTGTCTGTGCTACGCTCTATTGTCATTATCTGACCAACATATTTTAATTTTACCCATTCTCCAACAGATGCAAAATACCCTGTGGGATTTTTATAATAACCATTTTCCCCTATAAAATATTCATAATTCACTTCATAGTTAAAATCAAAGGCTTTAGATGGATCAGCAACAGCCGAAACACCTACAGTCCATGCATCTCCACCTGGATTTGGAATTTTGGCAATTACTTCAAGACCAGAACGAATTCTCTGTTTTGCAAATGTTGAAATAGTACCTTGTGTGATGCCATCCCATCTGATCCCTTTATTATCATTCCAAACCGAATTTCTACCAAGGTTATTCCAGGTAAGGAAAACTGGTTCGGTTGATGTGGTTTCAAAGTCAATTACATTTCCATACCGTAGGTCAGCATATTTTCCTGGAGAAACTTCATTGGAAGCAAAAAAGACCCTCACATAGTAAATAGATAAAGGTTCCAGATTATTCATCGGAACAGAAAATGTACCTTCCACCGCAGTAGTGAATATAACGTTGTCTTCAACCGTTGGATTCTGGTTAGTTGCACTCCAGCAAATTCCCAAAACTGCATTTTTTTGCACCTGGTTAAAATTTGTACCAAACACTTGTGCACTTGTAAGTGTCAGATCTTTTATGCCATCTGTACTGAGATTTGAATTTGAGCCTTTTGAAGAAGTAAGATTTGTAGGTGTCAGATCAGATAATTCCTGCTTGGTACAGGATGAAAAGAAAAATAATAGTGCTGCTATGTTTAGCAACCAAAAATTGTGCTTTTTCATTATCGGTGTTTTTATTTATTCAAAAGTTACCATATATATTGTTAGAAGACAAGCTTACTGCTAATCAAATTCTGAATATCTATACTTTCGTAAGTTCGGCATAATCCTCTTTTTCTCTGGGTTCATCTAGCTCGCGGAAATCCTTACGAATAGTCCAGGCCTCCATAGATTCGGAAGGAAACTGATAGTGGGTGATTTCATTGATACGCTCTGGTGACAACCCATCCTGTATCCACTCCCATGCCAGCTCATCCGGCAATATCAACGGCATCCTTTTTTTCTTATTGTGTATCTCCGCCATCAGGCTGTTGGCCTTTGTTGTTACTATGGAAAAAGTATCCATGGTTTCCCCCGTTTCCTGGTCGGTCCATGGCTGCCAGATACCCGCCATAAAGAAATATTCATGTCCGGGCAACGTAATATAATATGGATAAGCGATATCCTTTTTTGTACCAGGCGGAGTAAAATGACGCCATTCATAAAAGCCGGATGATAAAACCAGGCACCTGCGTTTTAATGCGGCCTGTTTGTAAGAAACCTTATCCAGCATTTCTTCTCCAATGGCATTGAGCGTATTTCTTGGCGGGTCTTTTTTCCCGGTTTTAGGATTCAGTCCGCCCTTACGAAAATGCTCCAGGTCGGCGATTGTTTTGATATAAAAAGGAATCAATTCCCAGTGCATCATTACGAGGTCGAAATCCTTGCCGCCATTTTTAGGCTTGATCACCGGCCAGGAATCAAAAGCAAAACCGCTTTGCATCGGCCGCTTCAATAATGCTTTATACTGTCCGATCTCTTTTTCGATCTTTTTCAGCTTGATATGCTCGGCCCGGTTGATATCGATTCCATTATAAAAACACATACACTAATTTACTACAGTCTTTGCTTCTTAGCGGTAAAATGTATTTTTACATCATGACAGATGCATACTTCATGAAACTGGCTTTAAAAGAAGCAGAAAGGGCTTTCGCAGAAGAAGAAGTTCCGGTTGGGGCCATCATTACCATTGGCGACCGCATCATTTCCCGAGGGTATAATATGGTAGAAAAGCTGAACGATCCCACCGCACATGCGGAGATCATCGCACTTACTTCAGCTTTCAATCACCTCGGTGCCAAATACCTGCCCGAAGCCACCCTTTATGTAACCGTTGAGCCCTGCCTGATGTGTACCGGCGCCCTTTATTGGAGCAAAATAGGCCGTGTAGTGTGGGGTGCGGATGATGAAAAAAACGGCCACCTCCGTGTTACCGGAAAAGAATGGCCATTCCATCCAAAGACCACCATTGAAAAAGGGATCCTTAAAGAGGAAGCTGCCATGTTATTAAAGTCTTTTTTTAAGGCAAAACGCTGATTATCTTAGCGACCTTCGTTACCTTGCGGTTAATAAAAAACTGAAATTATGCCATTCACATTAGCACCTCTTCCATATGCACACGATGCCCTGGAGCCCCATATCGATACACAAACCATGCAGATCCACCATGGCAAACACCACCAGGCTTATGTAGACAACCTCAACAAAGCCATTGCAGGCACACCTAACGAAAATAAATCGATTGAAGAACTGGTAGCAGTTGCAGGCAGTATATCTCCGGCAGTCAGAAATAATGGCGGTGGTCACTGGAACCATACCTTTTTCTGGGAAAGCCTGGCCCCAAATGCAGGAGGTTCACCAACCGGCCCATTGTCAGATGCCATTAACAGCGCTTTTGGATCATTTGATGCATTCAAAGAAAAATTCAATAACGCCGGCATGACCCGCTTCGGTAGTGGCTGGGCATGGCTGATTGTAAAAGACGGAAAACTGGAAGTTATATCAACACCTAACCAGGATAATCCCTTAATGGATGTTGCTGAAGTGAAAGGACGGCCAATTTTGGGTGCTGATGTTTGGGAACATGCCTACTACCTGAAATACCAGAACCGCCGTGCAGAATACCTGGCTGCTTTCTGGAATGTAGTAAACTGGAATAAAATTTCGGAGCGTTTTTTAGCGAAATAGTCAGAAACCAAAAAGGACTATCTATTTAGAGACCACCCTACTGAACCAGATACAAAAGGGTTCATAGTAGGGTGGTTTTTTAAAACTACAGGAATGAACCCGGAGATCATCATAAGCAACCTTACCAACCCAACACTGCTATTTTTTGTGTTAGGCATCATTGCTGTAATGATTAAATCAGACCTGGAGATCCCACCACAGATTTCTAAATTCCTGTCTCTTTACCTTCTTTTTTCAATCGGTTTTAAGGGAGGGATGGAACTTGCACACAGCGGCCTTACTAAAGAAGTAGCATTAACACTGGGACTGGCAATCTTTCTTGCATTGCTCGTACCTTTTTATACCTACTTCATACTGCGACGCAAATTGGATGTCTATAATGCAGGCGCTTTAGCTGCTACCTATGGTTCTGTCAGCGCTGTAACTTTTATTTCCGCAAGTAGTTTCCTGGCCGATAAACAAATACCTTTTGGTGGTCATATGGTTGCAGCAATGGCCTTAATGGAATCTCCGGCAATTATAATTGGCGTTACACTGATTCGCTTTTTTAGTAATGATAAAAAATCCGAACAACATAAAATAGGCCCGATTCTTCGGGAAGCTTTCAGCAATGGTTCCGTACTGATGATCCTGGGCAGCCTGATCATTGGTATTGTATCTGATGAAAAGCAGGCCGAAGGGATCAAACCATTTACCAGCGACATTTTCAAAGGATTCCTGGCAGTGTTCCTGCTCGATATGGGTATTGTAGCAGCTAAGCGCTTTAGAAGTTTTGGTAAAGGCGGGTGGTTCCTGCCACTTTTTGGGATACTCATTCCCGTTATCAATGCCGCATTGGCCATTTTCCTGGCACATAGTTTCGGGATCTCGGACGGAAATGCTTTTCTGCTGTCTATACTGGCGTCGAGCGCTTCTTATATTGCTGTTCCGGCCGCTCTTCGGCTAGCCATCCCCGAAGCAGACCCGGGCATTTATATCCCCATGGCACTGGCCATTACGTTTCCGTTTAATATTGTTGTGGGGATACCAATGTATTATTATATGCTCAGCATATTATAAACTTAACCGCAAAGAAAGAAATGACCGCTAAGGAACCGGGTCATAGCCGCTGCCGCCCCAGGGATGGCATTTTGAGATACGCTTTACCGTAAGCCACAGGCCTTTTACAGGACCGTATTTTTTAAACGCTTCAAGGCCGTAATGAGAGCAGGTAGGTGTAAACCTGCAGGCAGGTCCGATCCAGGGAGAAATGATCCATTGATACAGCTTGATCAGTATAATAAAAGGCAATGAAAGCACATATTTTAGTATGCCCATTACCGTTAGTTCATTTTGCTGATCAGGCTTTTCCATATAGCTCTGTTAACTTTTGTAATACCTGTCCAAATTTCTCTGAAACCTCTGTGTAAACAGGCAATTCCTTTCCGGTATAAATAATAAAAATATCAAGGCTCCTCATACCATCTTTGATCTGGTTCTTAAGTGACGTATTCTGAAGTCGGTACACCTCCCTGATAATTCTTTTTGCCCGGTTCCTGTCCACGGCCCTCTTGAAATTTTTCTTACTTGCACTGAATCCTGCCTGTAAGGCCGCTGGCTCAGCATCATTATGTATTCTATAATAAACGAGGAACGGCACACTGGTAAATCGTTGCCCGCTGGAGAAGAGGGCTTCAATTTTTTTACGGCTTTTTAGCCGCTCTGTCTTCCCTAATGTAAATTGTCGCGCCAATTGTTAATATGATTTCACTTATATTTCACGCAAAGTCGCAATAAATCAACTTCCAGTAGCTAATCCGCCATTATTAAAAAAGCCGCAAAGAAAAAGCCTCAACTTCTGCGCCTTTTTCTCCTTTGCGCCTTTACGAGAAATTTAATCTAACAAAAATAGCCCCGGTTTTGCAACCGGAGCTATCAATTATGTTCGGAACCTGATCCTTTAACAAGAATGGGCTGCCTGATTACTTCTGCCTGGTCTCGTCAGAAACAGAAAGCTTATGCCTTCCTTTCGCGCGGCGACTGGCTAATACTTTGCGTCCGTTAGCCGATTCCATGCGTTTACGGAATCCGTGAACTGATTTACGACGACGGCGGCTTGGTTGATATGTACGTTTCATAATATTTTTACTTTTTCACTTTACTGAAATGCGGACCGGGAGAACGATCCATTGTTTCCGTCATTCCACGAGTCACCACACCCGCGGATTTGTGAAAGGACGGCAAAGGTAAGGGAAAAAAGGGAAAGAAGTAAATTCTAGGTTTTAAGTTTTACATGGATAGATCGCAAATCCTGCCCTAAAAATATACTGGCATGATTATCAAAGTCTTCGGTGGAGTCTGTTGTATAAAATAACCTGCTGCCCAGGTTATTTCCCCTGCTGATCCGCTGCTCCATCTCAGGGTGTCTTTTCAGGTAATCGGCCAGGCTGGATGCCACAATCTCGCCTTGAGCCAAAACCTTTATACCGGGGGGTAAATACATCCTGATCTTATCAATTAATAAAGGATAATGCGTGCAAGCCAATAAAATGGTATCAATTTCCCGAGATTGATGCAACAACTCATCCAGGCATTTTTTAACGAAATAATCAGCGCCATGCTGGTCATATTCCCTGTTTTCTATCAGAGGAACCCACATCGGGCAGGCCTGCTGAAATACCTTAACCCCAGGATAAAAATGTGCAATTTCGAGCAGGTAAGAGGAGGAGTTTACGGTTCCTGCGGTACCCAATACACCAATCTGCCCACTTTGGGTATAGTTACCAATAACTTCTGCTGTGGGTCGTATGACTCCCAGTACCCTGTTTTCTGATGCCATATATGGCAGATCGTTCTGCTGGATAGTCCTTAAAGCCTTTGCCGAAGCAGTATTACATGCCAGGATCACCAGCGGACAACCCTGGCTAAAAAACCATTCAACTGCTTCAAGGGTATATGTATAAACAGCCTCAAATGATCTTGGACCATATGGCGCCCGGGCATTATCACCCAGATAAATATAATCGTATTGCGGCAAAACTTTTATGATCTCCTTCATGACGGTCAGCCCGCCATATCCGGAATCAAATATGCCAATGGGACCAGTTGAATACATGGATTAAAGATAAGCCTTTGTACTTTTTGCCTTAGTAGTTTATCTTTTTGCCTTTCATTTTCGATTTTGGACTTTCGATTTTCGATTTAAAAAAAAGGTTGCTTTTCAGCAACCTTCCTTATTTATCTAATATCGAATTTCTTATTATCTACTTCACCGGCGGTTTCGTCGGCGTTACTGCCGTCGGCCCCAGTTTTTTCTTAACCAGTGGCAACAAATCATCTGCTTCTGGTTGAACCAGTAACGCTTCTTTCCGAAACACATAAGTGTAACCATTGGTTTTAGCAACGTCATTGATCAGCGTAGTGGCTTTTTGTGCAACAGGTGACATCAATTCTTCCTGTTTCTGTTGCATTTGCTGCTGATATGATTGCTCAAAACCCTGGAGGTCAACCAGGAGTTTCTTCATTTTCTCACGGTTAGCAGTACGAATGGCATTGGACCATTTTGCTGAATCTGCTTTATACATACTGTCCTGGCGATTCAGCTCTTTTACTGTTTCTGCGTAATTGATCTGCAATGCGCTATCAAACTGGGCCATATCGCCCATCGCTTTCTTGTATTCAGGCATCAGCTGAACCACTTCATCAATACTAACATATGCCATCTTGTTCTGGGCAGAAACCTGTCCGGCTGCCATCAGCCCCAGGATCATCATTCCCACAAATAATACTCTTTTCATTGCTGTTTTTGTTTTGTTATGTAAGTTGTTTTAACGACTTATTCCGTTGGTTCCCCAAATGGCTTTGGCACTTATTTAACACCTATTTCCCGAAGCACATCATCACTCTTGTCCAGTTTTGGGTCGGCAAAGATAACGGTTATTCCTTCACTTTTATCTAAAATAAAATCATACTGACGGGCAACGGCCAGTTTCTGAACTGCATTGTAAACCTTATCCTGTATGGGCTTTATCAATTCCTGGCGTTTTTTAAAGAGATCTCCCTCAAAGCCAAAGCGCTTTTTCTGCATATCCCGCATTTCTTTCTCTTTATTAAAAAGTTCATCCTCGCGCTTTTTCCGCAATTCTTCGCTTAACATAACCTGTTCAGCCTCATAATTCCGGTACATGACGTCCAGTTCAGACTGGCGGGCTTCAATTTCCCGTTGCCATTGTTCACTGAACTGGTCCAGTTTTTTCTGGGCTTCCTTATATTCCGGCATTTTATCCAGGATATACTTGGTGTCTATAACGGCATAACGCTGTGCTACGGCGGTCAGCACAAAAAACACCATTACTAAGGACGATACGATGATTTTTTTCATGGCTGAAATATTTATAAATGGGCGATGTTTAACAGGCATTAAATTTATTCCGGTTCGAAACCCAGCATGAATGTAAATTTACTGGCATCACGCAACCTGTTGTTGGGCGTTAATCTGTCTAACCCTATACCATAATCGAAACCAAGTAATCCAAACATCGGCAGGAAGAAACGCACACCAACACCTACGGAACGGCGTAACCGGAATGGATTCCAGTCCTTGAAACTATACCATCCATTAGCCGCTTCAAAAAAGGCCAGGCCATAAATGGTACTACTTGGATTGGTCACAAACGGGTAGCGCATCTCCATAGTATATTTATTGAAGATGGTAAAAAAGGTAGTCGCCTGGGAAATATCCGGATTCACAGAAGGATTAGACGACTGATAAACAGGGTATCCCCTGTGTGCAATGATATCATACCCCAATACACCAAAATTATTGGTCAGACCAGCATCACCCACCTGGAAACGTTCAAACGGAGAAACCGGCAGCTGATCGGTATACCGGCCAATAAATCCATATTTTGCAGCAATACGCATCACAAACTGCCTGCTCTTATCTGCACCATGTGGTTTACCCAGGGGTACAAACCATTCTGCATTGAAACGCCACTTATGATATTCTACAAGCCTGTAAATATCGGCTTCATTAATACCCCTTAGGGAAGACCAGGGCGGGGTTAAAGCAACACTTGCTAAAAAGTTGGATCCACTGCGTGGGAAGATCGGCTGATCCACTGAGTTCCTGGCCAGGGCGATCTTCAGGTTCACGTTGGTTGACTTACCGGAATTGATGCCCGGGAAGATCGGATAGTTCCTGGAATTATAATTGATAAAACTCAGGGTATATACCAGTGTGAAAAAGTCGTCTGGCCATTTCAGTTGTTTACCCAATGACAATGATATACCTGTTGTTCTCAAATAAGATGAATCAGAATATCTTTTATCAAAGGCACCTGTAACCGGATTATACGCGTTGGAAAATTTCGTATTAAAAATACTAAACGTCAGCGAATTCCTTTTTTTACCACCCAGCCATGGTTCTGTAAAAGAGAAATTGATGGAACGGAAGAAACGGCCATTAGACTGAAAACGAAGGCTAAGTTTTTGTCCGTCACCGGCAGGCAATGGATCCCATGCTTCCTTGTGAAAAATATTTTTCAGGGAAAAGTTGTTAAAGGTAACACCCAGTGTACCGGTAAGGCCAATACCACCGCCCCAGCCTGCGCTTAGCTCAAGCTGATCAGAAGATTTTTCTTCTACAGAATAATTAATATCCACCGTACCGTCTTCCTGGTTTGGAACAGGTTGAATGCCAATTTTTTCCTGGTTGAAATACCCCAGGTTGGCCAGTTCACGTTGTGTTCTGATCAGATCACTTCGACTGAATTTTTCTCCGGGCACAGTTCTGATTTCGCGTCGGATCACATATTCCTTTGTCTTATCGTTACCGGTAATGTTGATGTTTTTAATACTGGCCTGCGGACCTTCCATGATGCGGATCTCATGATCTATGGTGTCATTGTAAACAGACGCTTCAACTGCATCTACCTGGAAAAACAGGTAACCGTTATCCATGTATAAGGAACTGATGTCCCCGCCTTCAGGTGTCAATTGTTTACCCAGCTTTTTATTAAGGGCATCCAAATTATAAATGTCACCTTTCCGGATACCCAATAAAAGTGTCAGGACAGAGTCAGAATATTTAGTATTACCCTTCCAGGTTGTATTACCAAAATAATATCGCCGGCCTTCATCTACCTTGATGGCAATATTCAGGTTTCCTTTTGCATTCAAGAATTGCGTATCGGCTTCAATCACAGCATCCCTGTATCCGATCGAATTATAATATGCTAGTACCTTCTCTTTGTCTTCTGCATATTTCTTTTCATTAAATTTTGCAGAAGCGAAAAACTTAAAACGGAACCATGGTTCTAAATATTTAATTGTTTCAGTAGGCTTCAGATATCCCCTGTTTTCAAGATACTCTTCTTTGGAAATTCTTTTCACCTCACCATATGGACTATACAGGCTGTCAGGGAAAAGTGTAACCTTAGTCATTTCCTTTGTTCCCTTCATTTTCTTTTTCAGTTGCAATTCATCAACAGAGTTATTGCCTACAAAGTGTACCTGATCAATACGTATTTTTTTCCCTTTCAGAATATTAAATTCAAGTATCACACGCCCGGGTGAATTAGGATCAGGAATTTCGTTGATGGTAATCTCGGCTTTCTGAAAGCCCTTTTCCACATAATATTTCTGAATCGATTCAACAGCAGAGATGCGCATGTTATCTGTAATGACACGGCTTTTGAACAAACCTACTTTTTCATTGAGGTCATCTGCTTCACTCTTCTTGATTCCCTTGAACCTGAAATCAGACAACATTGGCCGCTCAACAGCTTCTATTTCCAACCAGATATTGCGGTCTTCCAGTTTAGTGATAAAGATGTTGATGTTAGTGAACATGTTTTGCGACCAGAGCTTGGTAATTGCTTTTGAAAACTGATCACCGCCCGGTATGGTTACTTCATCACCAACAGCTAGTCCTGAAACGGAGATCACAATGGCCGCGTCAAATTTGAGATTGCCGGTGACTTTGATACCGGCTATGATATATTTTTTGGGGACTTTAGCATCGTAGATGGCCAGCAATTCAGGATTAACAGATGCCGATGGCGTAATGGTATCTTTTTGAGCCAAAGGCAGAGTATCCCGTTTAGATAATGGAAGGGTATCCGTTTGAGCAAACGCCGGTGTTGCAGACAGTATTATCAGACAATAAGAGAGAAACGTACAAATCCACTTCATCCAGGTTCTATTTCGGGGGGCAAAATAACGGCTTTTTGTGAAAAGGTTTGTTAAAGAAAAGCCGAAATCTTTTTCTGCATCATACATTAACGGGAATTTCATCCTGCAATTGATCGCTTGTTTTACCAAAACGACGTTCTCTTTTTTGAAAATCCAGGATCGCTTCATAGAGGTGTTCTTTACGGAAATCAGGCCAACGGGTAGAAGTGAAATAGAGTTCCGCATAAGCCAACTGGTATAATAAAAAATTACTGATCCGGTATTCCCCGCTGGTGCGGATCATCAGTTCCGGATCGGGCAACTCGCTGGTTACCAAATACTTCTGGAGAGTGTCCTGATTAATTGAGGCCGCATCAACTTTGCCAGCCTGAACATCTTCCGCGATTTTTTTAACGGCATTGACCAACTCCCAGCGGGAGCTGTAGCTAAGGGCCATAACCAGGTTAAGGCCGGTATTATGGCTCGTTAAAGAAAGGGCTTCTTCGAGTGCTTTTTGAGCGTATTCGGGCAGCATCGACATATCCCCAATAACATGCAGCCGTATATTATTTTTATTCAGGGTAGGCACTTCATTCCGTATCGTTTCCACTAAAAGCTCCATGAGACCCGTGACTTCGTTTGCCGGGCGATCCCAGTTCTCCGTTGAAAAAGCATACAGGGTAAGGTATTCAATGCCTAATTCAGCGCATCCTTCCACAATATTCCGAACACTCTCAACGCCGTGAAAATGGCCATAAAGCCTGTCCTGCCCTTTTTCCTGAGCCCATCGTCCATTACCATCCATGATAATAGCGATATGCCTTGGGAGCCGATGAATATCTATTTGATCTTTGAGCGTCATTCAATTTGTTAACGGACGCAAAGATACAAATTAACCACGTGTATTGAGGAAAGAAAATCTACATGAAATACGCTACAATTTGGCCTTTGGGCACTTATATGAAGTGAGGGAAATGGCGATTCCAGCTTCAATAAATATGTATTTATCCAATTGTGTGCTGAATCCCCTCTGCCTGCCGGCTTCGCCAATAGGGGCACCGGTTTCGTATGACCTGTCCTGCAGCAAAAAAGCCACTGAAGGCTGTCCATTAGGCTGGAGCGGGAAAGCATCCGGGCCGGCATAGGTAGTACTTACATCATCCAGGTAGTCTGTAGTAGTAAACCGATGAGCGATTTCAAATGTAAAATTGATATTGTTCCGCAGGTTGTACTTGATACCCATTCCAATAGGAAAACAGAATGCCATATTACTGTAAGGCTGGCGCTCCGGATAAAGCGAAGAGCCTTGTCCCTCAGTACCTAATGGCCTTAGATATTGTTTTTGATCGTTCAGATAGGCGTAAGGGTCGTAATTGAATAATCCAACACCTAATGTGATATATGGTGTAAAGGCATAATCGGGGTTGCCTGGTTCAAACTTAAAGAAATTGAAATCGCCTTGAAGGGCCAGTTCGAAGATATTGGTATTGAAGCTCAGGTTACGACGCTTTTGGAATTCCACATCGCTGTAAGTATCAGAATAACCCAATTGGGCGAAATGCGCACCAATCCTGACGCCTACATATTCCCCAAATTGTTTGCGGAAAAAAATACCAAATGCCGGTTTGGGCCTGTTTATTTTTGCAGGGTTGTTCAAATCGCCAAAATAATGCGCCATGCCCAGGGTAAACCCTATTTCGCCTTCATAAACAGTTGACTGCGGCTGGGCAAGACATGCCGTACCGATAAGCATTGATCCTATAAAAATCCGTAAGATTCGTACCATATTGATAAAGAACGAAATTACTAAGTTCTTATGTTAAAGGAAAACTTAAAAATACAAGTCGACAGTAGCCAATCGGCAGTCGGCAAAAACAGCCGGGAGTCGTTAGTCGGGAGTCATTAGTCAACAGCCGAAATCCAGTCTGGAGTCGATAATCTTTAGACATTGTCAGATCAAATAGAGATAATTAAAGGCTGTTTGTATTTGGCTGTTGACTAATGACTAACGACTCACGACTAATGACTAATGACTCCCGGCTGTTTTTGGCTACTGACTACTGCCGACTGGCGACTGGTGACTGGCGACTAATTTCGAGTATCAAATCCCCAGGCCAGTTTCTCCCTTAATGTTTGCAGGAAATTCTTTTCATGCAGCCGCACCAGGCTGATGGTAAAATTCTCTTTTTTCACTGCCAGCTGAACGTTTCGGTCAACAAATTCTTTGCGTGAATCGAGGGTACAAATGAACTGATCCGTTCGGCCTTCGAGTTCAAATGAAATAATATTATTATCCGGCACAACGATCGGCCTGACGTTAAGGTTATGGGGCGCTACCGGCGTAATTACAAAACTTCCGGAATCCGGAAATACAACAGGGCCATTGCAACTCAAAGAATACCCTGTAGATCCTGTTGGCGTGGCTACAATCAAACCATCCGCCCAATATGTATTCAGGAATTCACCATTCAGATAAGTATGGATTTTAATCATCGAAGAAGTATCCCTCTTATGGATAGCGAATTCATTCAGGCCATACGGCGTATCGCCAAAAAGGGGGATATTGGCATCCATATGAATCAGGGTTCTCTGATCTACCACATAACTGCGTGTTGCCAGCGCCTGTACAACGGCATCCAGGTTCTCCTTACCAAGACTGGCCAGGAAACCCAACCTGCCGAAATTGATTCCCAGCACCGGAATATTCTTATCACGGACAAGGGTAACCGTATCCAACAGGGTTCCGTCTCCACCCAGGCTTACCAGGCAGTCAAAAGTATCATCCAGATCGTCAGAATCTTTAAATGTATTAAATGAAGAAACGTCATGTAATGCATGACTTACCTGGTTGAAAATATCTTCATGGATTACCGTGCTGATCTTTACAGTGGCAAGTTTGTCTGTCAGGTTCTGGAGATCTGCGGGTTGTACATTTTCTCCTCCCCTGCTGTAGATGGCAACTTTCATTGTGCAAATTTAGATGAATTCGGCCATAGCGCTCATGGCGCCATAGCGGTTAACTTAGAAATCATTTTTGTGAAAGTAGAAGGCCCTTTCGTTCAACTGGTTAAAGCTGTATTCAAACCTTAAAACGATATCATAAATAGTGAGAATGTCCAGGCCAAATCCGCCGGTATAAAGTACTTTATTGGAAAAAATATTACCGCTAGGATTATACTTATTGTGCACATAACCCGCATCTGCATACCCTTTAAGATAAAATCGGAAAGGTATCTCGCCATAGGTTCTTGATTTAATGCCTGTTTTCAGTTTCACACGGGTCAGTTCGTATCTTAATGTATTTCGAATAAATCCACCTGCAACTCCGTCAACAACATAATATTCCATCCCACGCAAATAAGCATCTGCGTACCCCAATAAAGGCATATTGATAAATGCCTGATCAAAGGGCAGTTTAAGGCTGGCTTCCCCTCCTAAACTGTAATAAAATTTATGGGGCAGAGGCCAGTGTTTATAGGCTTTTACGTTGAATAACCAGAGATTAACCGGCCCGCTAATGCCCTTTTTAATAAAATTAAATTCAATGGTATGACCTGTTGATGGATAAGGAATATAATCAACCCCGAGGAATTGATAACGATATTGAAATTCCGGATAAATCGTAGTATTGGAAGGTGAATTAAAAAATTTAGGATTCAGGCTAATAATAGTATCATCAACATTATCTACGACCATTCCCAGTCTTAGAACATGGCGCTTTATCGAACCTTTTCTGTAAGAATAAGCCAATCCTACATAAAGCTGTTCCCTGATGAACTTATCTTCATTTTTATAAAACCGTTGTACATTATCTGGATTTAAGACATTGACTTCCCTGGTTTTACTATAAGCAAAATCAAAGCCCAATCCATGTTGCAGTTTTTTATCAAGATATGGATTGTAATAATTAAAGATTAATTGCCTGGCATATCCGTTAAGCAATGTAAGGTTGATTCTGTCGTTCCTGCCGGTTACGTTTTTCCCCTGGAATTTAATACCATAATTGACCCTTTCGAAACTTACTTTGTATTGATTAATCCAAACATTCCAGTTTCTGTCTACCGGTTTGAAAACAGGAGCGGGCCAATAATACCAACGTTCTTTTACATCAACTACAATATCTATAGAATCATTTTCCCATTTGGCAAAATTAACCGTCGCATCAACAAAAAGTGACGTATTCATCAGATTCTGGCGGCTGGTTTTTATATTAGCCAGAATTTGCGTAATAGTATAGGATGAATCTTTTACAAGTATAACTTCCCTAAGAACAATAAATCTTTTTGTAATCTTATTCCCGGTTAAATGAATTTCACGAATGGCAATGGCAGATTCCTTAAACGCAGTATCTGCTACCGGAGTCTTATATCCGATTTCCTGAGCCCTTAGGCCAGGACAACAGAAAAGAAATATGGCGATTAAAAAATGATATGCACAAAAATCCTTCATTATGGCAAAGTAAAATAATCCGGCTGTAAGTATACGGAACGGTCCGATACGAATCCGTTTTTTTTATACCCTTTAGCGCATTAATTATATATTAAGGTAATTCATCAGGTGATCGAGGTTGGATTGCAGCTCGTTACGAAAAAGCTCCTCCCCCATATAATACCTGACATTGTATTCGTGCCGCTGAAAACTGGCTACAATGTCTGAAATTTCTTCTTTATTGATCCTCAATATAACGGTCATCAGGTGGGTTGTGTTATCTGACCAGGTATTAAGTTGAGTAATAACAGCATCATT
>JAHEEX010000252.1:0-3340 GCA_024640465.1 Sphingobacteriales bacterium
CCTGCCAGCGGACAAAGCTGTAGCCAAATTTGAATAGTTAACCCCTGCGATGAGCATGATCAGGCATGCAATGATGCCAAGCACATATATGTAAACAATATTTCCATTTGGCTCCAGTCCGTCGAGTGATGAGTGCAGGTGCACACTGGTCAATGGCTCCAGGTGGTGGGTAAGGTAACCACTGCCATCTGTGAAAAGTTCTTTTTTGGATACTTCATCCAGGTGCTGGCTGATTTGTTTTTGCAGGATTTCTTTTCGGTTTACGTCTTTTAAAAGCAGGTAAGTAACATAGTTAGCCGTAAACCACTGTTCATCCTGTTTGGCTGCACTCAGGTTAATGAAGGGGATCACAAAATCAAAATGTATCTGAGAATTGCCTGGCACTGATGATACAATTCCACTAACGACATAATCTTTTGTATTGCCAAGTTTGAGTGTTTTTCCAAAAGCATCTTCATTCCCGAAATATTTCTTCGCCATTTCCTCTGTGATCACTATTTTTTCCGGGGCATCAAGGCAATTATCAGGATTACCTTTTAATAATCTAAAAGAAAAAATGTTGAAAAATGCTGAATCTGCAAAGAGTACATTTTTCTCTGTAAAAACTTTATCTCCGTTGGCAATGATCCTTGTACCAATAATTGTACGGGTGAAAGATTCAACAGCAGGAAACTTCCTGGCAAATTCAGGACCAACTTTTGTTCCCGTATAGGCAGTTTTATTAACATTTCCAGCATTTCCATATTCCATCGTAACTCGCATAATACGATCCTTCTTCGAATGAAAACTGTCGTAGTGGGTTTCCTGCCAAATGTATAAACCAATCAAAAGGCAGGCAGTTATACCAAGTGTTAAACCCAGGATATTGATAATGCTATATAGTTTATTCCTGAGCAGGATTCTGAGGATTAGATGAATTAACACGATGGATTATATTGATTTTATAGAATTTGTTTATTTAGCTTAATGTTACTGGCTGTTTCACTTTCGATTTTGAGCAGGATTCTGAGGATTGGATGAATTAACACGATGGATTATATTGATTTTATAGAATTTATTTAGCTTAATGTTTCTTGCTGTTTCACTTTCGACTTTCGATTTTCGACTTTCCATTTTTCTCTACTCTGCTCTCAAACTATTCACCGGGTTTGCCCTTGCAGCCCTTATGGCCTGATAGCTAACCGTGAGTAACGCTATCAGGAAAATAACCAAAGCTGTTGCAATGAATATGCCGGCACCCATTGTTATACGGTATGGATAATTCTCCAGCCATTTACCTAAAGCAAACCAGGCTGCCGGAAAGGCAATTACAATGGATATCAGCACCAGTTGCAGGAAATTCTGTGAAAGTTTTGTAACGATTACGGATACAGAGGCTCCTAGCACTTTACGGATGCCAATTTCACGGGTGCGTTTTTCTGCAGCTAAAGTGGCTAACCCAAATAAACCAATGCAGGAAATGAAAATAGACAGTATGGCAGAAAATGTGATGATTTGTTTCCATTTTTCTTCTGCTTCATATTGTAAACGATTTGTTGCGTCTTTGAATTCATATTTATATGGCTGGAATGGTTGCTGCGCTTTGTACACTTTTTCAATATGCTTCAGTGTTGCAGATGTGTTCTCCGGTTTTATTTTTATGATTAGTTGCCCATAACTGTATTTGGGATTCATGATAAATAGTTCCGGTTTTATGTCTTCCAAAAGAGAAGAATAATGATAGTCTTTTACCACACCCACCACATTATATTTAATACTGTCGTAAAAGAAATCTACCTGGTGATTCAATGGGTCTTTCCATCCGGCTTTTTTTACAAAAGCTTCATTTACCAGGACAGAAGATGTAGAATCTGACGGATAGGCAGGAGACAGATTACGTCCCATGGCAAGGGGGATCTGATAGGTGGATAAATAAGCCGTATCAAAAACCTCCAATGTAAATTCAATCTCTTTCCCGTCAACTTTTGCCAGGGTCGACCAGAAGCCCCTTTGCCTTGCTGCAACCGAAAGTACAGCCGGGTCTTTCTTTAATTCATCCTTAAAAACATTCAGTTTGTCGGCCTTCAATCTATCACCATAAAGTATCACAATGTTTTTATCATTATATCCAAGTTCGCGGTGTGTGAGGTAGGTGAACTGACTATAAATAGTGAAAGTAGCAACCATTAGAAATGCCGCCAGTGCAAACTGTAAAACTACCAGGCTTTTTGACAGATAATTTTTTCCACTGAAACGAGCCTTATTATATAAAGTTTCTACAGGGTCGTATCCAGATAAAACCAATGCAGGATAGAAGCCTGCCAGTATGGAGGTGAACAAAAAAAGCGCTATATAACCACCAATCAGTTTGGCATCCAGCAGGTAGGAAAACGAAAGTTCTTTATTGGAAACTGTATTGAAAAATGGCAGTACAAGGATGACCAGCATTATGGCTAGTATAAATGAACAAAGACTTAACAGGAAAGACTCGCCCATGAACTGTGCAATTAATTGACTGCGCTCACCACCCACCACTTTACGGATGCCTATTTCTTTTGCCCTTTTCAATGATCGGGCCATGGTGAGGTTTATAAAATTAATGCAGGCAATGATGAGTATAAATAAAGCAATACCGCCCAGAATTTTGGAGTAGATCGGTTTACTGGCACCCACCAGTCCATTATAAGCGCCATAGGTTGTACTGAGGTGCATATCGTGCAAGCCCTGCAAGCGATAAACCATGGTGTTATTGAAATTATATTTTTCCCTGGCTTCCTTGATCTGGTCCTTGGCTTTTCTTTCATACACATCCTTCATCTTAGCTTCAACTTTTGAAATATCTGCTCCGGGGTTCAGAACAAAAAAAGTATTCAGGTAGAAATTGATCCACTGATCATCTCTTTGGCCTTCACGTTCATTGAGGCTCATTGGAAGAAGCATGTCAATTTTGATGGATGAGTTTTGCGGAGTTTTTGGAACAATACCTGTTACTTCAAATTGTTGAAAAGCACGTTCTTTACCCAAAGGCAATTCAATGGTTTTACCCATTGCATCGGTATTGCCAAAAAATTTCTTTGCCACTTCTTCCGACAAAACAACCGAGTACATATTTGAAAGAGCCGTTTTGGGATTGCCGGATTTTAAAGGAAATGTAAAGACAGAAAAGAAATTGCTGTCTGCATACATGCCGTCCTGTTCAAAAATATTCTCACCAACTTTTGCTGGTAACTGTTCTCCCTGTATACGCACAAAAGTTCCGATCTCCGGAATATCGCTGGCAAATCCAGGGCCTTGCATCATGCCGGTATTGCCATCCGTATTGGTGAGTTTGCCATCGGGTAAAAACTCATCCCGTGTGAGA
>JAHEEX010000252.1:3350-5209 GCA_024640465.1 Sphingobacteriales bacterium
ACGGTAAATCTGGTTTCCCTTTTTGTGGAACTTGTCAAAACTCACTTCATCCATCATGTAAAGAACGATCAACATGCAGCATGCCAGGCCAATACTCAGGCCGGCGATATTGATAAAGCTGTACACTTTATTTCTCTTGAGGTTTCGGAGGGCAACTAAAATATAATTTCTGAGCATGATTCTGAGGATTTTATGAATTAACAGGATGGATTCTCTGGATTTTTAAGAATTCTTTTTTTAATGGTCTACTGTATTGGCTGTTTTACTTTCGATTTTCGATATCCCACCTTGCATTTTAGGGGTATTGGCTGTTTCATTTTCGACTTTCGATTTTCGACTTTCGATTTTTCCCTCACTCTGTCCTTAGGCTCTTCACCGGATTTGCTAGGGCCGATTTTACTGATTGTATACTGATGGTAAAAATTGCAATAACCAATGATAAACATGCTGCCCCTATGAATATCCATGCACTGATATTTGTCCTATAGGCAAAATCCTGAAGCCATTTGTACATGATCACCCAGGCAATGGGTGCGGCGATGATAAATGCCAGGATTACCAGTTTAATAAAGTCCTTTGATAATAGCGCGACAATATTAGTGACAGATGCCCCTAATACTTTTCGGATACCCATTTCCTTGGTGCGTTGTTGTGCAGTGAACATGGCCAGTCCAAAGAGCCCCATGCATGCAACAAAAATGGTGAGCCCCGCAAAAATGCCCAGTAATTTACCGGTGTTCTGTTCCGCTTCATAGGTTTTCCGAAAACGTTCGTCCAGGAAAGAATAGCTGAAGGGATTTTCCGGTCCAAACGCTTCCCATCTGTTTTTTAATTGTGCCAGTAATCCGGGAATATCCGTGGTTTTAATTTTAGTAATAATATTTCCGGAGTTTTCACCCATGGTCATAACAAGCGGGGAGATTTTCTCATGCAATGATTTAAAATGGAAATCTTTTACCACACCAATAACCTGGTATGTTAGCTGTTCACCTTTGTTAAAATTTCTTTTAAGCGTTTTGCCAATAGCATCCTGTTTCCACCCAAATGCTTCAGCTGCCGCTTCATTGATTATGATCGCGTTGCTGTCTGTAGGCATGGATGCATTGAAATTACGTCCTGCCGACATTTCAATGCCTAATGTTGGAATGTATTGTGGGTCTACCTGGTATCGTAAAGTTTTAACCTGTGAGGCTACATCTGTATGATACAAAAAGAAATTATTGTTATTGCTGTTGCCTGCAGGCACATAACCTGAAATACTGGCGCTAAGCACCCGCCCGTCTTCCATGATTTGCTGTTGAAACAATTTTTCTTTTTCCCCGAGTATCCATGTGTCAGGTATAACCAACACCTGTTCTTTATTATAGCCTAATTTTTTATCCTGAATATAATTCAACTGACGGTAAACAACTGCCGTACAAATAATAAGCACTATGGAGATAAAAAACTGGAAAACTACCAGCCCGCTTCTGAGTGAGAATGAGCTTTTGCTGGCTATAAACTTTCCTTTCAATACGGCTACAGGTTTGAATGAAGAAAGGAAGAATGCTGGATAACTGCCTGCCAATAGACCAGTAATGAGAACCAACAGAAAAACTCCAATAATTAATAACGGGTTTTTAAAGATAGATAACCCAATATTTTTACCCGCCAATTGATTGAACACCGGAAAGAAAAGTTGAACCAGTAAAATGGCGATCAGCAGGGATAAAAAAGTCAATACTATCGACTCAGCCAGGAATTGCCAAACCAGTTGTTTTTTACCTGACCCTATCACTTTACGGATGCCCACTTCTTTTGCCCGTCTGGATGCACCTGCTGTAGACAGGTTCATGAAATTGATACAAGCGATCATCAGC
>JAHEEX010000005.1 GCA_024640465.1 Sphingobacteriales bacterium
TGATGTGTTCCGGTGCTGCATTCTTCCAAAGTGCGAAATCGCTTTTATTTCTTTTTTCTTCCTGTGATTCCAACTCCCTGGTGGTTTCCAGTTGTTCGTCGAGCACCCTGCCGCTCAGGATGCCATAGGGCATTCCCTTTGCAGAAAAATCATGATGATATTTATCTACATCAAAATAAACAGATCCATTTGACACATATGCATAGCCGTCTGCAATAATCTTTTCAATCATTACAATCTGCTCAACGATATGGCCTGTAGCCGTTGGCTCAATCGAAGGCTCGAGGTTATTAAACTGACGCATAGCCCAATGGAAAAGGTTGGTATATTTCTGCACCAGCTCCATTGGTTCAAGCTTTTCGAGGACGGCTTTTTTGGAGATCTTATCTTCTGCTTCCCTGCCTTCTTCTTCAAAATGCCCGGCATCGGTGATGTTGCGCACATAACGCACTTTATATCCCAGGTGCATGAGATACCTGTACACTATATCAAAGGTGATAAAGGGGCGGGCATGGCCCAGGTGGCTTTCGCCACTTACTGTTGGTCCGCAAACATACATGCCTGTATGGCCGGGAGTAATGGAAGTAAAAACTTCTTTTTTTCTCGTGAGTGAGTTATATACTTTCAGTGAAGCCATATTTTAATTTATCAAAATTCAGTTAAGGAAAAATAGTAGTGTTCCGGGGAATAAAATAGATGTGTTGCCTTAGCAACAGCAGGAACAACACGGGAAAGAGATATGTAACTGGCGATACATAAGGCAAATCTATTCTTTTTCTTTCAATTTTACATCAGCAATAATGCCATGGTGATCAGAAAGTCTCTTATTAACCTGCGTAAACTGGTCAATGTTCATCCCGGGATCTGTAAATATATAATCGATTCGGAGTGTGGGCAGTTCACCCAGTAACCGGGATGTGGCACTGGTAAATGTTTTACCAATCCCAGAGCCTTTTTCGAGAAAAGCGTCTTTTCTGTTTCCCCGTATTTTATCATATGCATAGGAATTGGGTACATCGTTCAGGTCGCCACATACAATAACCGGGTAAGGACTTTTACTGATCAAATCCATGGTAAATTCAGATTGAAGGCTGTGAAATGCAAAAGTGTAACGCATTTTCCGGAGTAAATTTTTGGAAGCTTCCAAACTTTCCCCATTCTGGTTTTCAATTTGATTCAGGCTCTGATATTCCCTGGACTTAAATCCAAATGACTGCAAGTGAATGGAGTAAATGCGTATCGTATCACCATTAAAAAGTATATCTGCAAATATTGTATTTTCTCCATCCTTGCTTATTCTTTCCGGGTACCTGACAAGTTCAGTATTGATAATGGGATAACGGGAAAAAATGGCTGTTCCGGCCATAATCGTTCTCCAAAACACCTTATCTTTTGAAAAATAGTGATAAGGGTACCCCAGTTCTTCCACAATTTTTATCTCATTACCTTTGCCATTTTCTTCTGCATTTTCAAAAAATTCCTGGAAGCATAAGATATCAGGTTGTAAATCCCTGATTTCATTTAAGATAGCATTGCGGTTCAGTTCTTCATCAGGTTTAAAATTGGTATTATTAAAAGGCACAAAATACCTTAGGTTCCAGTCCAGTATCCTCAAGTGGTTTTCTTTCTTTTCTATGGAGAAATTTGATCCGAATGTAAACGGGATCACTTTGGAGAAACCGTTAATTCCTATGATGATGGCGCATAAAGAAAAAAGACTTTTTCTGGGAGAAAAAAACAGCCAGAAAATACAGAAAATGAATACTGTACAAAATAAATAAGGAAATAGAAGAGCCAAAAAACCGGTGAACCACCATTCACCTGGATTTAAATAAGGCGTTATACAGGCTATAAGTAAGAGCAGGATAACCAGAATATTAACCAGTAGAATGATTCTTGCCGTGAACTTTCGAAGAAACCTTTGCATGACTTGAGTTTATATATCTTCTTCGCTTGCCCTTCGAAGCAGGTCTTTTTCTTCTTCCGTTAAACGATCGTATCCTTTCTGATTAATTTTATCAAGGATCTCATCTACCTTTTGTTGCGTAAGATTGGCTGTTTTTTTGTAAGGCTGTTGTCCCTTTGTGTTATAGAAGACTTCCTGTTTAACCGGATTTTTTTTCCTTGGCTTTTTCTCCGGGTTAAACAGATTTGTAAACCGGTCATATAGGGTATTCATCCAGGCTCCCCAATCATTACCATTAAGCAAAGCACGTCCAAAGAAAAACCCAACTGCCGCACTGGCCATATGGGAGAACAGAAACCCGGGATTTCTTGACATGGAGGCAAAGTCTATGATAAAGAAAACCACTGTAATGATCCAGAGGGGGATACCTCCATTGATCATGGGGAATAACCTGTATTGCGGAGATATTACCGTTGCAGCAAGTGCAATGGCTACCACCGAAGTTGCAGAGCCGAAAAATACTTCGGTCCCTTTCAGTGGCTGTAACTGGGGAACCAAATTATAAGTAAGTATAAAAACAATGCCCCCGGCAATGCCACCATAGAGGTATAATGGGATGATTTTTCTGTTGCCAACGAGGTCCTGCAGGATATAACCAAAGGTCCACAACCAGAATAAATTACTCAGCATGAGGAAAGTATTCAGCTGCGTAAAAATGGAGGTTATCAATGCCCAGGGACGTTGGAGGAATTTTGTGAAATCAGCCGGAAGTGTAAACCAGGCGTATGTATTTTTCATAAACTCATCCAGTGGCACATGAGACAGGCCATAAATGGTTTTAATGAAATGGAGGAGGATGAAAACAAGAACATTCATGATGATCAACATCATCAACGCGTTGTTATCATTCCAAATGGACGTTTTTTTAAATGTTGGATAATCCCTGTACCCCATATACTGTTTCCCTCTGTGTATGCTATAAAATTAAATAATTTTCTTTCTATAACGATCTGTATTAATAAAACGTATTCCTGTTTTTTTTGTTCCAGATCATTACCAGCACTATACCTACTGCAGCCCCGCCCAGATGCGCAAAATGGGCAATACCACTTTGTTGATTGGAAACCCCGCCGAAAAGATCCAAAACGACCATTCCCAACAGGGCCCATTTGGCTTTAATCGGGAAAGGTATGGGGAGGATTAACATCTGGGTATTGGGGAAAGTATACGCAAATGCTGCAAATATTCCCATCACAGCACCTGATGCCCCCATAGTGGGAATATTCATATTCCCATAAAATGTTTCATCACTGATCTGCCCCTGGTTATATAATTCAGCCAATTTGGAAACATCATATCCAAGGGCAATCATATGGACAAATGCAGCGCCAATTCCACAAAGCAGGTAAAAAATCAGGAAACGTTTGGGGCCCCACAGGTTCTCCAGCGTACTACCAAACATCCAAAGGGCAAACATGTTGAACAGGATATGAAAAAAATTCTGTGGCGAATGCAGGAACATATAGGACACCACCTGCCATGGTTTATAAAAAACCGATTTGAAATAATGCAGTGCAAAAGTATCTTCTATGGGAAAAACTTTTTCCTCAATCGTGATCTGGGCAAGCCAGACCAGTCCATTTATAATTAGTAAGTTTTTAACTATTGTCGGGAGTGCTTTAAATCCTCCTTGCCGAAAATTTGATTGCATATTTTATTTGCGGTTAATCCTGCTAATTTAATACTTGTACACCAATGGTTGGGTTAAAGATTTCTATGCGTAAGCTGAACAACATTTTCAATATGATGGGTGTGTGGAAACATGTCAACCGGTTGGATGGCAGTTACCTGGTAACTTGAATCCAATAACTGAAGGTCCCTTGCCTGGGTTGCCGGATTGCAACTTACATAGACCACTCTCGGTGCGCCAATTTCCAGAATTTTTTGGACCAGTTTTTCGTGCATGCCAGCCCGTGGGGGATCTGTAATAATCACATCCGGACGGCCATTGGATTCAAAAAAGGAATCTGTACAGATATGGATAACATCTCCGGAATAAAATTGTGCATGATTGATTCCGTTGGCTTTTGCATTTTCACGGGCATCGATAACAGCAGCATCAATCACTTCCACGCCAATTACTTTGGCAGATTTGTCGCTCACATAAAGCCCGATGCTTCCGGTCCCGCAATACAAATCATACACCGTTTCATGGCCGGTTAAACCGGTAAATGATTTGGTAACATCATATAATTTTTCGGCCTGAATTGTGTTGGTCTGGAAAAAGGATTTCGGTCCAATCCTGAAATATAAATGACCCAGCTTTTCCATAACATAAGCATTGCCTGAATAGAGTACAGGCTCCAGATCATGAATGCTGTCGTTGAATTTTGGATTGATGGTATAATACAGTGAAGTGATCTGCGGAAATGCCTTTAACATTTCATCCAGCAGAAGTATCCTGTCTGTCTTCATCTCATGACCTATCACCAGGTTAACCATCAGTTCTCCTGTTGTGCAAAGGCGAAAGGTCAGATTGCGCAACCAGCCTTCATGGGCACGAATATTATAAAAGCTGAACTGCCTGGCCAGCACAAAATCCCGCACCCAGTTCCTGATTTGGTTCACAGGTTCTGCCTGCAGGTAACATTCCTGTATATCAACAATTTTATCAAATATCCTTGGCACATGAAAACCAAGTGCGGGTATATCTTTCTTTTCTGAAGGACCGGCTGCATCGTCACTAACTTCATTCATTTCTTCACGGGTCAGGTATTTCCTGTTACTGAAAGTAAACTCCAGTTTGTTCCTGTAAAACTTTGTGCGGTCAGATCCCAGGATGGGCATCATCTCAGGCAATTCAATTTTACCTATTCTTCTAAGGTTTTGAGATACTTCCTGTTGCTTATACTCCAGTTGTTTTTCATACGGGAGCATCTGCCATTTACACCCCCCGCAAATGCCAAAATGTTTGCAAAATGGCTCAACCCGGTTTTCAGAATATTTATGGAAGTGTATAGCTTTTCCTTCAGCCCAGTCTTTTTTGTTCTTTGTGAGCATCAGGTCCACAATATCCCCAGGCACTGCGCCTTCAATAAAATATACTTTCCCGTCGATTTTAGCCAGAGATTTTCCTTCTGCAGCATATCCACTAACTTCTATTTCCTTTAACAACTTGTTTTTAGGCTTGCGCATCCGGCAAAAATACTCCCGATTCAATAAAAACCAATTACCGGATACATCATATTATTAGCCTTGTAACCTCCAAAAGGAAGATTTTTAAGGTCATTTGAACTGTTTACACAATCCTTACCCTTTTTAGCCGTTTATTTTCTGGTTTACAATGCTTTACGTTGTGTAATACCGGCTTTAACAAAAAAGAAAACCGATTTTAGATATTTTTGTTTCTTAACCTGCTTACCCATGAACCCAAAAGGTTTAGCTATTATTTTACTGTTTCTGTCGAGTCATGCTTTTGCGCAACCTGCTTACCAGATCAAAGTAACACTGAAACCCTTCACCAGTGGATACCTTTACCTGGCACATCATTATGGCAAAAAACAATACCTGATTGATTCTGCCCGGATCAATGAAAAAAGTGAAGCGGTATTTTCCGGAAAAGAAAAGCTCTTTGGCGGGGTATATATGATCGTTTTCCCGCAAAAAAACAGCTGGATCGAGTGTATTATAGATAAAGAACAACATTTTTCGGTTCTGGCCGATACGGCAAACCTATTCGCGTCAACCCGATTTATCGGTTCAAACGACAATACGCTTTTTGCGGAATACCAGAAAAAATCATATGATGCAGGAACCAGCATTTCTTCTATGCAGAAGCAAATGGCCCAGGCACAGCCTGCCGAAGCCGAAAAGCTGAAAGCCTCCATCCAGGAAAAAAGCACACAACTACAGCAGTATCGGGAGAATTTTATGAAAATGCACCCCGATCATCTCCTGACTGCCATCTTTTATGTACTGAAAGATCCCGTGGTTCCACCTGCGAACCAGCACCCAAAGGGAAAGTATGATTCTCTTTATGCCTATCAATATTATAAAAGTCATTACTGGGATAATATTTCCTTTACAGATGAAAGGCTGGTAAGGACACCGGTCTTTCAACCTAAACTCGACCGGTATTTTAATGATGTTTTACCTCAGTATCCTGATTCGCTAAAACTGGCCGCAGGGGAAATTATTGACGCTTCGAAGTCAAACCCCGAAATGTTCAAGTTCCTGCTGTCAACATTAACCGATAAGTACGTAAATCCTACCTATATGGGACAGGATGCCGTGTTTGTATATCTTTTTGAAAAATATTACCTGACCGGCCAGGCAGACAGCTGGATGAACGAAAAATACAAGAAATTCATTTTCGACCGTGGTTACAGCCTGATGGGAAATATAATCGGTAACCAGGGTGCTGATTTTCCATTTATTGATACTTCCGGAAAACCATCTTCTCTCTATGTGATAAACGGACCCTATACAATTATTTGTTTCTGGGACCCAACCTGTAGTCACTGCCAGGAAGAAGTTCCGAAACTGGACTCACTTTTTCAGGAAAAATGGAAAAAAAAGGGGGTTAAGTTAGTTGGAATGATGACTGAGGGAGGCAAAGAGCCCTGGCTCAAGTTCATTCGTGAACACAATTTGAAAGATTGGGTACACGTTTATCAAACCCAGGCCATGAAAGATGCAGATTATGCTGCAGGGAAGCCCGGGTTCAGGCAATTATATGATGTATACCAGACTCCCATGCTTTATTTACTGGATAAGGACAAAAGAATCATAGCCAAAAAATTGAGTTATCAACAGATGGACGACCTGCTAAAAGTGAAATTGCAGGCTACCACAGCCCTAAAATTGCCCTAACATGAAGCGCCTCATTCCAATATTCTCTTTCCTTTTAATTACTCAGTTCTCCCAGGCACAAACGCTGTTCACTTATGGAACTAAACAGGTATCTAAACAGGAATTTCTGCATGCATTTCAAAAAAACAATACAGAAACCCCGGATTACAAAACAGCCGTAACAGATTACCTCGAATTATATACCCGTTTCAAGCTTAAGGTACAGGCAGCATACGATGCCCGAATGGATACTCTCCCTAATCAGAAAGCGGATATGCTGAGTTTCCGTAAACAAATTGAGGAGCCGTATATGACGGATACGGTTGCATTAAAAAGATTGGTGGAAGAAGCTTATCAAAGGAGCCTCAAAGAAATAAGCCTGTCTCATATTTTCATCCCTTTCCGATCAGACTTTCAGGCCAACCCATATTCTACAAATCCCATTTCAAAAGAAGATAGCCTTTCGTCATTAAAAAAAATGCAGGAGGTTTCCAGACGACTTAAAGCAGGTAATAATTTTGAAGAACTTGCCCGTGATTATTCCGCCGATAAGTCAACTGCTGTAAAAGGAGGAAAGATGGGGAATATTACTGTATTCACGCTCCCATATGAAATGGAAAATGTAGTGTACGGCCTGGCCAATCAGCAGGTATCCGATCCCGTTATTTCAGCAAGGGGATATCATTTTTTTAAAAAAACAGGTGAACAACCGGCCCGGGGAAGAATTAAAGTGGCGCAGATTTTAATTGCTTTTGAACCTGATGTTACTCCATCTCAAAAAGCAGCTGCCCTTAAACTGGCTGATTCATTATATAATGCCATTATGAATGGCAGTAATTTTGAAGAGCTTGCCCGAAAGTTTAGCAATGATAAACTCACCCTAGCCACCGGAGGGGTTATGCCCGAATTTGGCATTGGCCAATATGAGCCAGATTTTGAAGACAGGGTTTTTTCATTACGTTCAAAGGGAGAAATATCCCGCCCTTTTGAAACTTCATTCGGATACCATATTGTTAAAAAGATCGATGGCTTTCCTGTAGAGAAAGATCTTAAAATAGCATACCCGTTTCTTAAATCCGCGGTTATGGAAGATCCAAGAAGTAAAATTGCCGCAAAGTCGTTTGAAAAACAAGTGATCCAAAAAGTGGCCATAAAAAAATCGGTATATGATGCTTCAGCTTTATGGCGGATGACTGACAGCTTCATCTATAAAAACAAGAAGATTTCTATTGGTTCATTGAATGCAACATCTGTCCTTTTCAGTTTCCCTAAAAAGAAGGTGACAGTGAAAGACTGGCTTGAATATGCCCGGGGAAATGTTGCAGAAGGCAAAGAAGTAAATTACCCGGAACAAATGAAGCAATTTACTACTGCTTCTTCAGTAGTATATTACAGGGAGCACCTGGATGATTATAATGCCGATTTCCGTGCCCAGCTTCAGGAGTTTACAGATGGCAACCTGCTTTTTGAAGTGATGGAGAAAAAGGTATGGAATAAAGCGGCCATGGATACTGCAGGCCTGCGCAAATATTATGGGAATCATAAAACCCAGTATCAATGGGGGCCGAGTGTTAGTGCCATCATATTTAATACATCGGATAAAAGATCAGCAGAAGATGCGCAGCGTTCCCTGCAACAGAATCCTGCCGGCTGGAGGTCAATGATGGAAAGTTCCGGAGGAAGGATAAATGGCGACAGCGGACGGTTTGAAATTGCGCAGATCACGGATAAGGATGCAAATAAATTGAAGACGGGATATTTATCTCCCATAGTAGAAAACGAAACCGATAAATCCGCCTCTTTTTACTATATCGTAAATGTATACACGAAAACTTCTCCGCGTAATTTTGATGAGTCGCGGGGAATGGTTATGAATGATTACCAGTTGGAACTGGAGGAAAAATGGATTGCGGAACTTAAGAAGAAGTATCCAGTTAAAGTTAATCAGTTGGTATGGCAGGATATTTTAACCAAAAAGTAGAGATCAACTAATCTTTGTGTCTTTTTTACTTTGGGTTAATGTATTCCCTTCCTTATTCCTTATTTCCTGTCTTTGGCTGTTGACTAAAGACTAAAGACTAAAGACTAAAGACTCCCGACTCCTACACCAGTTCCTTCACCGTCTTCCAAATCACCTTCGGCTTACCCAGCGTATAATAATGTAATACCGGAACACCTGCTTTTTTGAGTTCCCTGGATTGTGCAATCAGCCATTCGGTTCCAACCTTTTCACAATCCTCATCTGTTTTGCAGCGCTGAATTTCATTGCTGAGATCAGTAGGAATATCCACATGAAAAGTCCGTGGAATGACATTCAGCTGTTTTTTATTGGTGATTGGTTTTAAACCCGGTATGATGGGAATCGTAATTCCTTCGGCCCGGCAATGATCTACAAATGCAAAGTATTTTGAGTTGTCGAAGAACATTTGGGTTACGATATATTCTGCACCTGCAGCCACTTTGGCTTTCAGGAAATCCATATCGGATTTAAGGTTTGGCGCTTCAAAATGTTTCTCCGGATAACCGGCAATGCCTATACAGAAATGAGTCCTGAAACCTTCACGGATATCTTCTTCCAGGTAAATTCCATGGTTAAGATCAACTGTTTGTTTCAACAGGTCAATGGCATATCTGTTTCCATCTGGTTCTGGTTCAAAGGAGGCTTCATTTTTGGTAGCATCACCACGGAGTACCAGCACATTATCAATACCCAGGAAGTTCAGGTCGATCAAAGCATCTTCCGTTTCCCTTTTGGTAAAACCGCCGCAGATAAGGTGCGGTACGGCATCAATCTTATAATGGTTCATGATGGCCGCGCAAATTCCCACCGTTCCGGGCCTTTTGCGTATTTCCACTTTTTCAAAAGTGCCATCGGCCTTTTTCTTGAAGATCTGCTCACTGCGGTGATAGGTTACATTAATGAAGGAAGGTTTGAATTCCATCAAAGGGTCAAGGTGGTTATAGATCGAGTTGATGGTTTTCCCTTTTAAGGGTGGCAGGATCTCAAAAGAAACCAATGTGTCTTTGGCCTGGTTGATATGGTCGATAACTTTCATCTAACGTAACTTTTTTTACTTTACAGGTGCAAAATAAGCTAAGATTGACGGTTAATACAAATCTGTTAAAGCGATGGCCTTGATTATTTCTCCCCGTTAACTTCCTTATTTTTGTTACTCATTCTGTTGAGGATGGCTATTGTGCCTCCGGAACAGCCATATAAAAACACATGGATTTAATCATTCATACCAGGGACCTCGTTAAGAAATATCGTAACCGGACCGTTGTAAACCAGGTTTCCGTTGAGGTTAAACAAGGCGAGATCGTTGGACTTTTAGGGCCTAACGGTGCGGGAAAAACGACTACTTTTTATATGGTGGTGGGCCTGGTTAAGCCAGATGAAGGCGAGGTTTACCTGAACGACCTGAATAACACCAAACTGCCTATGTATAAAAGGGCCCAGATGGGGATTGGTTATCTGCCGCAGGAAGCCTCCGTTTTTCGGAAGTTAAGCGTGGAAGACAATATTTCCGCTGTGCTGGAAATGACGAAACTCAGCAGGCAGCAGCAAAGAGATAAACTGGAGGACCTGCTGAATGAATTCAGGCTGACCCATGTTCGGAAAAATAACGGTGATTCCTTAAGTGGCGGGGAAAGAAGGCGTACAGAAATTGCACGGGCGCTGGCTGTTGACCCTAAATTTATCCTGTTGGATGAGCCTTTTGCAGGGGTTGATCCCATTGCCGTAGAAGACATCCAAACTGTAGTCGCCCGGTTAAAATATAAGAATATCGGTATTCTCATCACCGATCATAATGTAAATGAAACCCTGTCTATTTGCGACAGGGCATACCTGCTCATAGAAGGGAAGATTTTCAAGCATGGTACGGCCGAAGAACTAGCGGAAGACGAACAGGTTCGCAGGTTATACCTTGGGCGGAATTTTGAACTCAAAAGAAAAGATTATCTTCACGAAGAAGCCCGGCTGGATAGCCTTAGCTCAGAAAATCCCTGACCCATACTGAAAGGATGAATCCCGGATGCTGACTACCTAAAAAGTAACATTTACATGAAATTACTTAGTCCCGCCATTTCCCGCCTGGCCCGTTTGCGCATGTGGCGTATTGATGCCACCACTGCACATCCGTTGGAAGCCCAGCGGGAGGTATTACAGGACCTTGTTACATCGGCTCAATACACTGAATTCGGGCGCAAGTATAATTTCAACAAACTCTTTTCACTTAAAGCTTTTAAGGAAGCGGTTCCCATTCATGAATATGAAGATCTAAAACCTTATGTAGAAAGGATCATGAACGGAGAGCAGCAAATTTTGTGGAACACTCCGGTTAACTGGTTTGCAAAAAGCAGTGGCACCACATCAGATAAAAGCAAGTTCATTCCTGTGAGCCAGGAGAGCCTGGAAGACAATCATTTTAAGGCAGCCAAGGATGTGCTGACCCTGTATTATAATTTTTACCCCGAATCAGACCTGCTCACCGGAAAAGGCCTTGTCATCGGGGGAAGCCATACCATTCATCGTTTCAATGATGAAACCCATTATGGCGACCTGAGCGCTGTATTACTCCAAAATTCTCCATTTTGGGGAAGCTGGATAAGGACACCGGAGTTAAGTATAGCGTTGATGGATGAGTGGGAGTCAAAGATTGAAAAACTGGCACAGAATACCATTCTCGAAAACGTGACCTCTATTTCAGGTGTACCTACCTGGACATTGGTTTTGTTCCAGCGGATCCTGGAAATAACGGGCAAGAAAAACATTCGTGAAGTGTGGCCGCAACTGGAAGTATATATGCATGGAGGGGTCTCATTTGTGCCATACAAAGAGCAGTTCCGTAAACTCATCGGAGCGGATATTCATTACCTGGAAATGTACAATGCCAGCGAAGGATTTTTTGCAGCGCAGGACCAACCCGGTGAAGAAGGGATGTTGCTATTTCTGGACCATGGCATTTTTTATGAATTTATGCCTGTTGAAGAGTATGGAAAATCCCATCCGCAAACAATCGGACTGGATGATGTAGAAATAGGCCGGCAGTATGCACCTGTTATCAGTACTAACGGAGGGTTATGGCGGTATCTTATTGGTGATACCATTCAGTTTACAACCAGGTATCCATTCCGCATTAAGGTTAGCGGCCGCCTGAAGCATTATATCAATGCGTTTGGGGAAGAGCTCATTGCAGATAATGCAGACAAGGCCATTGCTCATGCCTGTATGCAAACAGGCGCTATCGTTAAAGACTACACTGCCGGTCCTGTGTATTTCAGCGAGGGGAATAACGGCGCCCATGAGTGGCTTATCGAGTTTGAAAAAGAACCCGTTAACCTGCCCTTTTTCATTTATGAACTGGATACGGCATTGAAAAGCCTGAACAGTGACTATGAAGCAAAAAGATATAAAGACATTGCCTTGCGATTACCCATCGTTCATGCTATGCGCCCGGGAATTTTTACAGAGTGGCTTAAACAAAAAAATAAACTGGGCGGACAACATAAAGTACCGAGGTTAAGTAACGATCGAAAATATATTGATGAAATCTTGTCGATCATAAAAGCCTGATGAAGCTTTTATTTTGAACACATCAATGAAAAGTAATCTGTTACTTCAATTTCTGTTATCCCATCTTTATTTTATATTGCAGCCATTAATCGAAAACAGCTATCATCATGAAATTGCTTGAAAATAAAATTGCCATTGTAACGGGTGCAGCCCGGGGAATTGGGGAAGCCATTGCACTCAAACTGGCAGAACATGGAGCACATATTGCGTTTACCTATGTAAGCGACAGCAGCGCAGAAAAAGCCGCTGCGCTGGAATCCAGGCTGTCTGCCCTGGGTGTGAAAGCTAAAGCATGGAAAAGCAATGCCGGGGATTTTACACAATCAGAGCAGTTTGTTGCAGAAGTAATAAAAGAATTTGGTACGGTAGATGTTTGTGTTAATAATGCAGGCATCTCAAAAGATAACCTCTTATTAAGGATGACACCTGAGCAATGGGATGAAGTGATGGACATCAATCTGAAAAGTGTTTTTAATATGACCAAACAAGTGATCCGTCCGATGATGAAAGCCAAAAAAGGATCGATCATTAATATGAGTTCGATTATAGGTATCCGCGGCAATGCCGGCCAATCGAGTTATGCGGCCAGTAAAGCCGGTATCATAGGTTTCACCAAATCCATTGCACATGAACTGGGTAGCAGGAATATCCGCTGCAATGCAATTGCGCCAGGGTTTATCGAAACCGATATGACCCATTACCTGAAAGACGGAGATGCGTCAAAAGCATTTTTGGAAAAAATTCCATTGGGCCGTTTTGGCTCATCAGAAGAAGTTGGAAACACAACACTTTTCCTTGCTTCAGATCTTAGTTCTTATGTTACAGGACAGGTGCTAAGTGTTTGTGGTGGCCTGAATATATAATCCATTGCCTAAATCATTTATTGTTAATTCAAATGAGTCAATTTTACATCAGGCAGCATTAAATATGCGGGCAAAAGTATTCAGTAAATAAAATGTGTTTGTTATTTTAATATTTATGTTGATCAGGAAAATATTTGTTGGATTTTTTATATTGCTGTTTAGCTTTCAGCTGGCACCTGTTCATCAGATTGGCTCACTTTTATTCAGTAAAAAGATCACAGAAGAAATACTTCAGGGCCAGGAGTCTGAACAAATCAAGTATCCGGATGATAGTATTAATAACCTTATATCTGGTCAATATCTTTTTTTTCAAAATTACCTTACGTCGAATTTATCGCTGTTTGATAAGGCATTAACAGTTCGAGTTATTACACGAACATCAGATGATATTCAAACACCTCCTCCAAATAATATCGGGTAATTTTTCTTTTTTTATCTTGTCTTTTATTCTAACTAATTTATCGTTACACATGAAGTACCTGTTTAAAACGGTCAAAAATGATGTGCCGGCATCAATTGTTGTATTGCTGGTAGCATTGCCACTTTGTCTTGGGATTGCCCTGGGATCTAAAGCGCCTTTGTTTTCAGGCATCATTGCCGGTATTGTAGGTGGAATCGTAATTGGATTTTTAAGCGGATCACCGCTGAGTGTAAGTGGGCCCGCCGCCGGTCTTACCGTTATAGTTGCCACAGCTATAGGACGGCTACCCAATTTTGAAGCATTCCTGTTGGCTGTTGTATTGGCAGGGATTATCCAGGTGGTGTTTGGATTCTTAAAAGCCGGTGTTCTCGGGGATTTTGTTCCCAACTCTGTTATCAAAGGCATGCTTGCGGCGATTGGTATCATTCTAATCCTAAAACAGTTTCCACACCTGGTAGGGTATGACAGCGACTACCTGGGCGATGAAAGTTTTAGCCAGGTTGATAATGAAAATACTTTCTCAGGTCTTTTTAGCTCAATAGCACATTTCACACCTGCAGCCATGATAATAGGAGGTATTTCCTTAACCATCCTGGTCATCTGGGAATGGCCAGCGTTTAAAAAATTCAAATTTATACAACTGGTACCAGGTCCGCTTATGGTGGTATTTTTGGGTGTTTTGGTAAATGAATTTTTTAAGCGGGGGGAGCCAGGATTTGCATTACAGCAGGAACACCTGGTAAGCCTGCCTGTGGCTGGTCATTTTTCTGATTTTGTAGGATTTCTTTCATTTCCTGATTTTTCTTATTTGAATAACCCGGTTGTCTGGAGTACTGCCATAACATTGGCTATTGTAGCAAGTCTTGAAACATTATTAAGTATTGAAGCGATCGATAAACTGGATCCTTATAAAAGGGTAACGCCTACCAACCGGGAACTCAAGGCTCAGGGAATTGGAAATATAGCATCAGGGTTGATTGGTGGCTTACCACTTACATCGGTAATTGTACGAAGCTCTGCTAATGTGAATGCTGGCGGCAGGAGTAAACTTTCTACCATCCTGCATGGTTTTTTAATGTTATTGTGTGTTCTGTTTATTCCAATTTTGCTGAATAAAATTCCTCTTTCAGCTCTTGCCGCCATACTGATCTTTACCGGGTATAAACTGGTAAAAATCCCTATGCTGAAAGAATTTTACCAGAAAGGCTGGGACCAGTTCGTGCCTTTTATTGTTACCATACTGGCGATTCTCTTTACGGATCTTTTAGTAGGAATATTGATTGGTATTTTAGTTGGACTATTTTATATGATCCGAAGCAATTTCCAAACCTCTGTTTTTATGATCAACGATAATGCTAATTATCTTGTCCGGTTGAGAAAGGATGTATCTTTTTTGAACAAGCCCCTTGTAAAAAGTAAACTGGAATCCATACCGGAAAATTCCTTTGTAATAATTGATGCTTCCAGGGCGGACTTTATTGATAAGGATGTGATTGAAGTGATAAATGAATACCTGGCACATGCGCACCTTAAAAATATAAAAGTAGAAATCAAAAAGAGCCTGCACAAACCTATGCACCTCTTATTTAAAGTGCCCGGCGAAGTTCTGGAAACTCCGCTTGCTTTTTCAATCTCAAATCATTAACCTGCATATTATGAAAATTTACGAAAAACTTCTTTTGGAAAATAAAGCCTGGGCCGCAGAAAAAGTATTGGATGATCCTGATTTTTTTCACAGGCTTGAGCATATTCAGTCTCCTGAGTTTTTATGGATCGGCTGCAGCGACAGCCGGGTACCGGCTAATGAAATTACCGGCACACAGCCAGGTGAGATTTTTGTACACCGGAATATTGCCAATATGGTTGTACATACGGATCTCAACTTATTATCCGTATTGCAATATGCAGTAGAAGTCTTAAAAGTTAAACATATCATTGTTTGCGGGCACTACGGTTGCGGAGGTGTGAAGGCTGCCATGACCAACCACAATTTTGGGATCATTAATAAATGGCTGCGCAATATCAAAGATGTATACCGGATACATCGTGAAGAAATTAATCAGATTTCAGAGGAGGAATTACGCTTAAATAAGCTGATTGAACTTAACGTGAAGGAACAAGTGTTGAATTTAGCTAAAACTTCCATCGTTCAAAAAGCCTGGCAAAATGATCATAGGCCTCACCTGCATGGATGGGTGTATGGACTGAATAACGGGCTCATAAAACCGATCTTTGAAATGGAAGCTGGCACGCATATAGACCCGATATACGAATTTGACGATCTATAAATTCGGTTATTCCTTTGTGCTAGTATTAATATTTTGTTGTTCCGGTTTATGTTTTCTCCAGTCAGGCGCGTAATAAAAGAATAAACGGATTACATGGCTTGCATTATACTGGTAGCCGCTTAATCTTAACTGGTATATAAACATATATCCAAAATCAAAACTTACTGTTTTGCTGATCGGTTGATTGATGCCTGCAAAAATCCGGTTTTGCTCAAAATTGCTGTAGACTACGGGCTTGCCAAAATGAAACATGATCTCATCTGCAAAGATCAATTGTGGTAGTTTGGGATTTGCAAATACCGGAATGCGTGTACTGATCAAATATCGAAACCTGTTGGTAAAGCGATAATTTCCGGTAGGTTCGCCATCTTTAATGGCTTCAATCCACCGTTGTTCATTCCTGATGCGATGAAGCATTTTTGTTTTTCCCGCAGGATGGGTATAAATAAGTTGCTCGTATATTCTGTTCTCATTTGCGTAATAACCCAGATCCCGTTGATCTGTGGCCAGCCAGAGATGGGCATAGCCTGCAGCAAGGTGCAGGTTTGGATTGAACCTGTAAGATAATGCGGTGCGGAAAAGATAAAATCCAGGGTCTTTGATAAAATTATTTCTCCTGGCGTGGAAATCGGCCAATATGCTCCAGTGTTCTGATATACGGGCGTTTAAATTGAAAGAGGTCCAAAATTGAACTGTTTCCTTTACTTCCTTCGGCGGTAATTGCTGTGCCTGGATTTTGAAAGGCAGAACAATTGGCAAGACAATGAGTAAAATTATTTTCCAGTCTTTTGATTTCTTTATTCTATAAATATGTTTCAAATTCCAGTCTTTGATCTTCAATGATATCAAACTTTATTTTTGAACGACGAAATGGCTTTACGGGTAAATTCACTCATAACAAGCCTGCCACTGATACCCGCTCTTTCATCCAACACGGTATCCCAGTTTTCACACCCTCTCCAGAAAATATTTTTCATCTCTGCCATAGCATCCGGATTGGATCTGCTAAGGGTTAACGCCAGTCTGGCAATGGATTCATCCATTTCTTCTATGGATGAATGTGTTTCTGCAAAAAGGCCTCTTCTCCTTGCCCAGTCTGCATTGCGCCACATGGTTGCATCAATGGCCAGTTGAGAAAAAGCGGAAGTACCTATTTTTCTTTCCACTGCCGGTCCAACCACAAAGGGTCCAATGCCAACGGCTAATTCACTTAGTTTGATTTCAGCTTTTTCTGTTGCTATGCTATAATCTGCGGCTGATGCCAGGCCCACACCTCCTCCAACACATTTACCCTGAATCCTGGCGATAATGAATTTGGGACATTTGCGCATGGCATTAATTACAGATGCAAAACCCCTAAAGAATTTTTTTCCTTTTTCGATGCTGTCAATAGAGATCAGTTCATCAAATGAAGCTCCTGCGCAGAAAGTTTTTTCACCGGCACTTCTTAATACAATCACACTGATCTCCGGGTCGTGTGCGGCATGGTTAATTGCTTTGGTCAGTTCTTCAAGTAAGATTCCGGGAAGGGAATTGCTTTGCGGATGGTAAAATTCAATACTGCCCACCTGCTGATGGACAACTGTTTTTACATAGCCTTCTGTATCATTCATGATGCATTTTTTAATTTGCAAAATATGCTTATGCTTTTCGGGGCCACTCTTTTTTGCGAACCATGGTTAGTATCGTGGCCACTGCTACGTGTTCTCCTGTTTCGTCCCTCACTTCCACGAGCCATTTCACAATACCTTTCGGAATATCTGTTTCTTCTTTCTGTTCCTGTTCAATTTTTTCTTTACAGGTCAGTTGCACGCCAATGGTACTCCCTGCATATACGGGTTTCATAAACCTGCACTCTTCCAATCCGTAATTTAATAAAACAGGACCTTTTGCCGCATCAACAAATAACCCGGCTGCGGCACTGAGTATAAAATACCCATGGGCAACCGGTTTTTCAAACAGTGTTCCTTCCAGTGAGGTATGATCTGTATGTGCGTAAAAATGATCCCATGAAACATTGGCGAAGTTTACAATATCGGCTTCTGTAACTGTTCGCTTATGGGTGTGCAAAGTATCCCCGATAGCCAATTCTTCGAAATATTTCCGGAAAGGATGCTTAATATCTTCCTGTGTTTCAGCATTAGGCTGGTAAATATTTGTAATGGCTGTAATGGCTGTAGGCGAACCTTGAACAGCTACCCTTTGCATATAATGTTTCACACCCCTTACGCCTCCCATTTCTTCGCCTCCGCCAGCCCTTCCCGGGCCGCCATGTACCAGGAGTGGTAACGGTGAACCATGACCGGTACTTTCTTTTGCACAGGCTTCATTTAATACAAGTATCCTGCCGTGATGTGTAGCCGCACCTAATACATATTGCCTGAATATTTTATGATTTGAACTTACGATAGTGCTGCAGAGAGAACCGCTTCCTTTTTTGGATAAAACAATGGCCTCGTCAAGACCTTTATACGGCATGATTGTACTAACCGGACCAAATGCTTCTACACTATGTACCACTTCAGTTGACATTGGTGTAGAATTTTTTATCAGGAGCGGGCTTAAAAATGCGCCTTTGTTATAATCCGCATCTATCAGGTTGGCAGAATCAAGAGAGCCATAAACCAATTCCGATCCCTGCAAGAGTTTATGCACCTGTTCCCTGACCTCATTACGTTGCGTTTGGCCAGCCAATGCACCCATTCTCACTTTTTCATTTTGCGGATTCCCCATTACTGTTTGGGAAAGCGCCTGGCTGATGGATTTCCAGGCTTCTTCCATGCGGTTTTCCGGGACAAAGATTCTTCTGACCGCAGTACATTTCTGACCGGCTTTGACGGTCATTTCTTTTCTTATTTCTTTGATGAAAATTTCCCAGTCGGCGGATCCGGGTTCAACATCCTCACCTACTACCAAACAATTCAGCGAATCTGCTTCCATATTAAAGGGTACGCTTTCCCGTAAGATAACCGGATGAGATTTTAACATGAGGCCTGTAGATGCGGAACCGGTAAATGTTACTACATCCTGTGAACCTGTATGATCCAGCAGATCACCGGCACTGCCGCAAATGAGTTGCAAGGCGCCTTCCGGCAGGATGCCTGATGCGATGATCTCCTGTACTACCGCTTCTGTTAGAAAAGAGGTAATGGTCGCGGGCTTAACAATTGCGGGCATTCCTGCCAGCCAGTTGACCGCGCATTTTTCGAGCATTCCCCATACCGGAAAATTGAATGCATTGATATGAATGGCAACACCTTCTTTTGGCACCAGCAGGTGCTGTGCCATAAAAGTGTTTAACTTACTCAGGTTATGAGCCTCTCCATCTGTACAAAATGTTTCATTGGGAAATTTTCTGCGAAGGGATGCATATGCGAACAGGTTTCCGAAACCACCTTCAATATCTATCCAGCTATCCGCTCTTGTTGCACCGGTCAGTGCACTGATGGTATAAAATTTTTCTTTTTTTTCAGTGAGGTATAATGCGAGGGCACGCAGCATTCTGCCTCTCTCGTGAAAAGTCATCCTGCGTAAGTTGGTGTTTCCTTTTTCCCGGGCAAAACGAACTGCGCCGGCAAAATCGATACCTTTTGAACTGGCATTTGTTATGATCTCCCCTGTGCAGGCATTGAAAAGCGGTTGCCCTTCACCGTCACCTTCGATCCAGTTGCCTTTGATATAATTTCCGAGTTTTTTCATCTGGCGGGTTTTGAGTCTCCTGTAAAATTAGTGTAATCACATAGACTTAACCGCAAAGCCCGGAAGAACGCTAAGAAATAATTCAGGCTTTTATAAGTGGTTCAACGCCAAATTGCCTGAGGTGATGGAGGGCGTGTTTATACAAAAGCTGAATTTGTTCTGCATAATTTAGATTCCCAAAAAAAGGATTCAGCACTTTTTTGCCTTCTTCATTTTCATATGCCCTAAAAAACTCAAGCAGGTTAACCTGTAGTTCACCAATGGCAGCTTGTATGGTATGATTTCTTAATGGATATGGCTCTTCATCCAAAAGAGGGTTTATTGTATTTTCTTTGAAAGGCTTATCGCTCATCAGAAAATTATAACTATTCGCCGGATCGGTCGGTTCAGTGGTACCCGGCAGGCGAAGGGTTCCGGTAGCAATTTTTATAGCTGCACTGAAATGTTCTATCATTTGCTGCAGGTTCATTTTCCCCCATAAGGGTTTTGTACCCGTGTCAATTTTTTGCAGCAGGGGAATATATTCCTTTTTAAGAAACTGTAATTTCTCCTCATTCATAAGCAAAGCCATTATTATACTGATTGGCTCATTTTCTTATCAATAATGGTGGAAAGAGATGTAAATATATCATCAACGGAACCAACACCCTCTATTTCAACCACTTTGTCGGATTTTCGATAGTGATTGGCAACAGGAAGTGTGTCCCTGGAATAAACTTCAAGTCTTTTACGCTGCACATTTTCATCAGCATCGTCACTCCGGCCAGAAGTTTTAGCCCTGTTTACCATCCTGCTGATCAATTCTTCTTCCGGAACCTGCAAAAACAAAACTGCGCCAATGCTGGTTTTATTAAAATCCAGCAATTTATCCAGGGCTTCCGCCTGTGCAGTGGTGCGGGGGAAACCATCAAATAAAAATCCATTCACATCCTTATTGGCATCCAGGGCTGTACTGATCATCCCTATAACCACTTCATCAGGAACAAGCTGACCTTTATCCATGAGACTTTTAGCTTCCATACCCAGCGGGGTTTGTTGGGCAATTTCAGATCGAAGCAGATCACCGGTAGATAAATGCTTAAACTTGTACTTTTCAATTAATTTTTCAGATTGGGTGCCTTTTCCACTTCCGGGAGGTCCAAATAAAATCAGGTTAAACATGGCTTCATATCCCGGTCATTTATTGCGGGGATTCCAAATATAATGGTAAAAAAAGAATGTTAAAACATTTAGCCAAAAAAGCTTTTAACGATCAGAAGGCATGATTCAGAACTAAGAGGCCATACTTTTGTTATAAATGTAAATCTCCCGGAAATGAAAATAAGACTGATTTGGATTTTTGCCTTTGCACTGGGCAGTATGAACTGCAGTTATTCCCAACAATCCATCAATAAAGAAAAAACAACCATGGAAGACAAAGACAATAAACAACCGATTAATGTAAAAAATGGTACAGAGAAAGTGAATCTTCCGGATTCGGCCTGGAAAAAAATGCTCTCCCCGGAAGTATATTATATTGCACGCCAGAAAGGAACTGAACGTCCCTGGACCAGCAAATATGAAAAATTCAATGAAGTGGGTACCTATTACTGTGCGGCATGTGGTAATGCATTATTCAAAAGCGACACAAAGTTTGAGAGTGGCTGTGGATGGCCCAGTTTCTATGAGCCAATTTCTAAAAAAAGTATTATTAATACTGTAGATAACAGTCATGGTATGACCCGCACAGAAGTGCAGTGTGGCAGGTGTGAAGCACATCTGGGGCATGTATTTGACGACGGCCCCCCGCCTACCGGATTACGGTATTGCATAAACGGCGTTATCCTTGATTTTGAAAAAGCTAAGGAAGCAGAGAAGAAATATGAAAAGGGCAAGATGTAGCGGAGTACATTTTTTTGAGCATATAACACATAATATAAATGCCGGTTCCTTTTGAAAGAACCGGCATTTAGCTATAATATATCAGCAATGAATTCTTATTTGACTTCCTGAGGCTTAACCTCGTTCATCTCCAAATTGATCTGGATGTCTACATCTTTCCCAACAACCAATCCGCCTGCTTCTGTTGCACGGTCCCATTTAAGGTTATAATCGAAACGATTGATCGTGGTTTTTGCCTTAAAGCCTGATTTTCTGCCCTTACCTGCATTAACGGTACCGCCATAACTAACATCAAAAACAACCGGTTTTGTAATGTCCCTGATGGTAAGGTTACCACTTAACTGGTATTTATTATTTCCCAGGGGTTTAAATGAAGTACTTGAAAACTTCATTGTAGGGAATTGTGTAGCATTAAAGAAATCTTCACTTTTCAGGTGTTTGTCCCTGTTTTCATTTTCTGTATTAATGGAATTAATATCCACCTGAAAACTGATTGTTGCATCTGAAAAATCAGGCTTTGTATGTTCCACATTACCTTCAAAAATTTTGAACGTTCCTTCAACTTCAGAAACGGTCATATGCGTTACCGTGAATTTTACATTGGAATGGCTTTTATCAACCGTCCACTTAGTTCCCTGGGCCAATAATTGTACCGAAATAAACATAAATGCCATTACTGATAGAAGAGAAAATAACTTTTTTTGCATATTGGTAAATTTTAATGTTTAAACACTAAATTAAAGTTTTTTGTCTAATCAATATGTTAAAACATGTTTTTTTTGATCAGGAGTAGTTTTTTAAGATGCTGATCCACCCGGTTAACTTTCGCCACAGGTAAAACATTTTTTAGCATAGTTAGTTTTATCGCTAAATTTCAACCCTTAAATTGGATTACGCATGGAGAGTAAACGCCTTTTACCCTATTCAATCATTTTGATATTTTTCGTTCAGTTTTCCGTATTCCCTGTTTCAGCGCAGAAAGTGGGACTTTCACAATTTGCCAAATGGAAGCCCCGGAACCTGGGTCCATCCGGAATGAGTGGCCGGATTACGGCTATTGATGCAGTTGTTGATGATCCCAAAACTGTTTACCTCGGCGCTGCTTCCGGGGTGTCTGGAAAACCATTAATGGAGGAGCGGCCTGGACCTCAGTATTTGACGAACAGCCCATCCTGAATATCGGGTCAATAGCTATTCAGCAGAATAATCCTTCTGTTGTTTGGGTGGGTACAGGTGAAGGGAATCCCCGTAATTCGATCAGCCTCGGGGAAGGCATTTTTAAATCCCTGGATGGGGGAAAGACATGGAAAAGAATGGGCCTCGAGAAAACCCGGAATATACACCGGCTTATCATCGACCCGCAACAGCCTCAAACTGTATATGCCGGTGCCATTGGAAACCCATATGCAGAACATCCGGAAAGGGGTGTTTTTAAAACCACCGATGGCGGAGAAACATGGAATAAAATCCTCTTTACCAATGATACTTCCGGTGTGGCGGACATGATCATGGATCCTTCCAATCCCAATAAATTATTTGTGGCCATGTGGCAGCACCGTCGCACTCCCTGGAGTTTAAGCAGTGGTGGTCCCGGCAGTGGATTATACATGACCCTCGATGGCGGAAAAAACTGGAAGAAACTGGGCAAGGCCGAAGGACTTCCAGATGGGAATCTTGGTCGCATTGGTCTGGCCATATCCCGCAGCAATCCTAACCGGGTCTATGCTCTGGTGGAAGCCACCAAGAATGGATTATATAGAAGCGACGATGGCGGCTACACCTGGGAACTGGTAAACAGCGATCCCCAATGGGTTTCCAACCGTCCTTTCTATTTCCAGGATATTGCCTGCGACCCTGAAAATGAAAACCGGTTATGGCTCATTTACCAGATGATATCTGCCAGTGAAGATGGTGGGAAAAATTTCAAAGTGGTGATCCCCTATAACGGCATCCACCCCGATCACCATGCATTCTGGATCAACCCCAAAAACGGCAGTCATATTATTGATGGTAACGACGGTGGCATTGGTGTTACTCAGGACCGCGGAAAGACCTGGCTTTTTGATGAGAAAATTCCTGTAGGGCAGTTTTATCACATCAATGTTGATAACGAAACGCCATATAATGTGATGGGTGGGATGCAGGACAATGGAAGCTGGAGAGGGCCCGGATATACCTGGATGGATGGCGGCATTAAAAATTATTATTTCGAAAACCTCTGGGGAGGCGATGGTTTTGATGTGATGCCCGATCAGGAAGATGCCAGTTGGGTATATGCCATGAGCCAGGGGGGATCTGTTGGTAGGTACAATGTGAAAACAGGGGAAACCTGGTTCATAAGGCCTCCGGAAACTGACCTTAAAACCCGTTTGCGTTTTAACTGGAATGCAGCGATGGCACAGGACCCATTTGAAAAATCTACCATTTATTATGGCAGTCAGTTTTTGCATAAAAGCTCCAATAAAGGAGCCAGTTGGGAAACCATTTCACCAGACCTCACCACAAATGATACAGTTAAAACGGATCAAAAAAATAACGGGGGTATTTCTGTTGATATTACCGGCGCAGAAAATTATTGCACTATCCTGACCATTGCTCCATCTCAAAAAGAAAGAGGGGTGATATGGGTTGGTACTGATGATGGGAATGTACAACTCACTCGTGATGGTGGAAAAACGTGGACCAGTTTTAGGGGCAGGATTACCGGTATGCCTTTGGGTGGATGGATACCACAGATTCAAACTTCAAGGTATAATGCCGGAGAAGCGTTTGTGGTTTGTAATGATTACCGCCGGGGTGATTTCAAACCCTATATTTTCAGGACGACTGATTATGGCAAAACCTGGAGCAGGATGATCGATGAGAAAAAAGTTACGGGTTATGCCTTATGCGTTATACAGGACCCTGCAGAACCAAATCTGATCTTTGTGGGAACAGAACAGGGCTTATGGGTTAGCCTGGATAATGGCGTTTCTTTTGAACAATGGAAAAATGGCTATCCTTCTGTATCCACATACGACATGGCCATACAGGAACGCGAGGCCGACCTGGCCATTGCTTCTTTTGGCCGGGCTTTATGGATCCTCGATGATATCAGGCCATTAAGAAAGCTAGCTGCAAACAAAGGCCAGCTGAACAAACCAATACAATTATTCACTGCACCCGATGCGATACAAGCGCAATATCGCAATGCCCCTGGTTATGAATGGAGCACCTGGGGTATTTGGGATGCTGATAACAAACCACGCGGTGCTTCTGTATCATATTTCATTCAACCGGTAAAAAAAGACACTTCAAAAAATGCAAAAGCAGATAGTGCATTCGTAAAGATTTATAATGAACAAGGTGCATTGATCAGAAACCTTAAATGGAAAGCAGATACAGGGTTTAACCGAAACGTATGGCGGATGGACGAAAGGGGATTTCGATCCCCAGGCTCCCCCAAACCAAAACCCGGAGATCCGGAACCAGGCGGGCAGCAGGTTCTTCCCGGAACATATAAACTGGTAATGGAATATCAGCAGGCAAAAGATTCAACCCTGATTACCATAAAAGATGATCCCAGGTTGGGCAACAGGAATTCGGTTAGAATAGCACAAAGCCAGATGCGTGAAAGATTGCGAAAAAGCTCAGACCAGTTGACTGTCAGGATGGATCAATTGACGGAAGCGGAAGAGGCTTGCAAAAAAGTAGAAGCACATTACAAAGATATTACAGGCGCAACTGCTGATTCAATAAGGAAGGAAACCAAGGTCATGCAGGATTCCATTAAAGCCATCCGTGAATTCATCAGTGGAAAAACGCAAACCAGGCAGGGATACGGACAGGTGCCACAAATAACTGTGATGAACCAATTGCAAGAGGCCAATCAATCCATTGGTTCCAAGCCAATTGCACCAGGAGCACAGGAAGAATTACAAGTTGCACAGGCGGAACAATTAATTGCGGCAGCTGTTGGGCGTATAGATCGTTTTATGACAGGACCATGGGCATCTTACCGAACAAAAGTGGAAGGTAGTAAACAAAGTTTTTTTAAGGAGTAGGCCGATCGTAATGACTTATTTAAATCTCCCTGCCGAATGGATGCGACAGGGAGATTTTATTTTACCGCTCTTGTATTTGTACGCTTCAGTGTAAAATAAAGATGGTTTTATAAGCCCACCTGCTTACTTTTGTTCCATGGAAAAGGTTGAAGAACAAACCCTGAGCGAAGCACCAATTATGCAAAATAATCCCATTCTATCTCAACTTTCCGCTACCCTCATCGGATCAGAAATTGTCCGCATGAATGGAGAGATCAAAGAAAAAATGAAAAGTGGCGAGAAGATTTTTAATTATACCATCGGAGATTTTGATCCTGCTCTTTTTGCGATCCCCATCGAGCTGGAAGAAGAAATAATTTATGCTTACCGGAAACATTTTACCAACTATCCTGCGGGAGAAGGTGAGGCCGAACTAAGAAGTTCGATAGCGCGATTTATGTTGGAAAGAGAAGGCCTTGAATACGGTCTTGATGAAATTCTGATTGCGTCCGGAGGCCGGCCACTTATTTACACTATCTACCGCGCCATTGCAGATAAGGGCGAAAAAATTATCTATTCGGTTCCTTCCTGGAACAACAATCATTATGTTCATTTTGTAGAAGGCGAACACTGTGCCCTCGAAACGAGTGCAGAAAATAATTTTATGCCAACAGCAGAGGAGATACGCCCGCACCTGGATGGAGCCGTTCTGCTGGCTCTTTGTTCACCACTTAATCCAACCGGCACAACTTTTTCCAAAGAGCAGCTTGAAGCTATCTGCGATATGGTCATTGAGGAAAACAATCGCCGGCCTGCCAATGCTAAAAAATTATTCATCCTCTATGATCAGATTTACTGGCAACTCACATTTGGACAAACCGAACATTTTAATCCGGTCTCGCTTCGCCCCCAACTGAAAGACTATACTATTTTTGTTGATGGCATCAGTAAATGTTTTGCTGCTACAGGCGTTAGGGTGGGATGGTCGATGGGGCCAAAACAGGTCATTGGAAAAATGAAAGCCATTCTTTCCCACCTCGGTGCATGGAGCCCTTTACCGGAACAAAAAGCAACGGCCAAGTACCTCATGCAGAAAGGATCGGTGGACCAATACCTGAAAATTTTTAAAGCCGGTTTAAACGAACGGCTGCAAAAAATTTATACCGGATTTCAGCAACTGAAAAAAGAAGGATATCCCGTTGATGCAATTGTTCCACAGGCAGCAATCTATCTCACCGTCAAAATCGATTTAGTCGGAAAGAAAACAACGGATGGTCAGTTACTAGCAAAACAGGCAGATGTTACCGCCTATATTTTGAACGAAGCCAAACTGGCTATCGTCCCGTTTCATGCATTTGGCGCGGATAAGACATCTCCCTGGTACCGGCTTAGTGTTGGCACGGTAAAAATTCAGGAGATTAATGAAATGTTCCAAAAGCTGAAAGAGGCATTGAAAAAGCTGGAGTAGTAATGCAGTGCAAAAAGTTGTGAAGAAGCAACTAGTCCTCCCCCTAAAACCTGAGTAAGTATTAAGCTCGAAATTCACCCCCGCCAGCGGGGGACAATACTTCTCCAAAAATTTCATGTAATGAAGGGCTGTTATGTCCCCCTCTGGAGGGGGAAACCCGCATAAGCATTGAACTGTAGTGCTTTAGGGGGAGGAAGATCCTCCCTTTCAGTAAATTTTTTTAAGGATGAGTCATTAAGACTTTGAGAACATAGCACAAAAAAAGCCATCTCTTTTTTAGAGACAGCTTCTTTGAATTTTATAATTAGGGAACTTAATTCATATTAAACAAAAAGACAAAAGGCTTCAGCTCTTTTTCCTTGATTGCCTGAAGTACCGTTTTTCGTTCATGATAGATCCGGTATTTATTGAGATCAATCAATTCATGTGACACACTGATATTGTCAAATGACTCAACATCAAATAACATTTTATTCAGGCGTTCCACTTCACGCTCAATGGCATGTTCGCTCATTGATTCGTCTTTTAGTAATACCAGCAGGTCTCTGTTGGGACTCTTCATATTAATAGGATTTAGCTAATAACCAACCATGCCTTTCTTATTTGGACATCCGCAGTTTTTATTGAAAGCACCTTTAGACGAACTGCAGGATGAACCGATAAGCGTTATAACAATTAACAGAAAAAAAATATTTAAGTTCAGTTTTTTCATGGATCTTGATCTGTAAAGTAAACATTTTTATAAACAGAGTAAAATAATTGCCCGATTTTTGGATAAATCTTAAAAGAATCAGTAAAAATACCCCAATAATAGGGCCTAAATACCGTAAATTCCTCATTTCCCCGCTTGATTGGGGCCTGGGTCATGCTACCCGGATTATACCCATAATCCATTATTTGCAGCAACTAGAGTGCCAGATTTGGATTGCATGCTCCGGCCCGACCGAAAAGGTCTTAAAAGAATCTTTTCCGGATATTCCCTTTTTGAAACTGGAAGGTTACGGGGTAAAATACCCTTATGATAAACGCCATTTCGGCTGGAAAATTCTCAGTCAGTTTCCCCGGATCAAGTCTGCCGTAAAAGCAGAACATCTTTGGCTGGCGAAAAACCAGGCTATCTATCAATGGGATGTAGTTATAAGTGATAACAGATATGGATTGTTCCATCATCAACTGGAATCGGTAATCATCACACACCAGGTGAATATAAAAACGGGTATGGGGAACTGGGCCGACAAGATCGTTTGTTGGGTAAATCGTTATTACATCAAAAAATTTGATCGATGCTGGATCCCTGATCAACGTGGCAGCATTAACCTTGCAGGCGAACTATCTCATGGAACAATACCAGCGAACGCCATTTATATTGGACCCTTGTCCAGGTTTACAGATTCAAATAAATCCGATGCTGGTTACCTGCTGATTTTATTATCCGGCCCGGAACCACAACGCAGCCTGCTGGAACAAATTATATCAGCACAATTGCTTGGGTATGATGGCCCTGTAAAAATTATTCGGGGCCTGCCTGCAGAAAATGCAAAACCAGAAAACACAGCAGCTATCGAATGGTTTAACCATTTACCGGCAACTGCATTACAGGGTATGATCGAAAAGGCGGCATTAGTAATCTGCAGATCTGGTTATTCTACTGTGATGGACCTGGTGAGGGTACAAAAAAAAGCCATCCTGATCCCAACACCCGGACAGGCGGAACAGGAATACCTGGCAGCTTACCTCATGCAACAGGGCATATATTTAAGTGTGGCGCAATCCGCTTTCGACTTGCAAAATGATCTGGAAAAAGCAGCACAATTTTCATCCAAGATTCCTTGGCTGGAATATGATGCGTTTAAGGAAGTGGTTCGCAAATTTGTTTATGGTCAAAAATGAAAGTAAATAGCTGAATAAAATTGCAAACAAAAACTAAAGCACACCTGGCGGTTCTTGGCGCTAACCTGATATTCGGTGTGAATTTCAGTGTGGTAAAATATATTACGCCCGCACTCATTAAGCCATTTGGGTTGAACGTAGTGAGGGTTGTGGTAACTACCGCTTTGTTCTGGTTGATGCTTATGTTTGAGAAACCCGAAAAACAAATCCAAAAAAAGGACCTGCCTTTGTTTTTGCTTTGTGGACTAACGGGCGTAGCCATCAATCAATTGCTTTTCATTAAGGGCCTGTCCATGACTTTTTCCACACACGGAGCCTTATTGATGTTGTGTACACCCATCATGATCACTATTGCCGCTTTATTTTTCCTGAAAGAAAGGCTTACCCTGGGCAGATTGGGTGGATTACTTTTAGGGATTGGCGGAGCCACCATGCTTATACTCTCCAAGGAGAAAAGTGGAAGCGGATCAAATGTTTTACTGGGCGATATTTTCATCATCATCAATGCCATATCCTATTCATTTTATTTTGTGTTGGTAAAGCCACTGATCCTGAAATATTCCCCGCTGCAGGTGATCACCTGGGTGTTTACTATGGGTGCGGTTTTTATCATCCCGGTGGGTTTGCAGGAATGTATTTCTGCGCCTTGGGATACATTTACCATGATTGATTTTTCCGCCATAGCTTTTGTGGTTTTGGGCGCAACCTTTCTCGCTTATCTGTTCAATATTTACGGGTTGCATCACCTTAATGCATCTGCCACAGGGTCATATATTTACCTTCAACCTATTTTTGCCACAGTGGTTGCGATGATATTCCTGCATGAACCCTTCAGTTGGATCAAAGCGTTGTCTGCAGTGATGATCTTTGCGGGGGTGTTCCTGGTGAATTTAAAACGACAAAGTAATTAAGAAACTTTGCTTCGGTTCTTATCCAGCCTGAACATTTCATTTATTAATGAAGTGAGGTATTTTTTCAACCCTTAATGAGGACACATAATTTTATATTTCTTCCGCAGGTAAAACCTTTTTTCAGCATCCCAATATTTGGCTTAAATTCATCCCTTACATTAAAGAAATAACTGACATGAGAAAACTTTCGATGTTCCTATGGGGCATATGCCTCAGCCTGTCTCTTTTTGCCCAGCCCACGTTCCCGGTTAATGGGGTTGCCGATCAGCGTGATCCCTGTTATGCTTTTACCCATGCTACACTGGTGGGTCAAAATACGCTCACGGATGCAACGCTTGTTATCAGGGCCGGTAAGATTTCCGCAGTTGGAAATAATGTTAGCATCCCTGCTGATGCCATTATTATTGATTGTAAGGGGAAATTCATTTATCCTTCTTTCATTGATATTTATGCTGATTACGGGATAGCCATTCCACAACGGCCACAGGGTGGTGGCTTTTTCGGCCCGCAGCAGATCACTTCAAATCAAAAAGGGGCTTATGGCTGGAACCAGGCTATCAGGTCTGATGTGGACGGATCTAAATTATTCACTGTTGATGATGCTAAAGCGAAGCCGCTTCGTGAATTGGGATTTGGCGCAGTGCTGACTCACCAGAAAGACGGAATTGCCCGGGGCACCGGAACAATTGTTTCCCTGGCTTCCATGAAAGAAAACCAGGTGATCATCAAAGAAAAAGCATCCGCTCATTATTCTTTTAATAAAGGATCAAGTACACAGAGCTATCCAGCATCGGTCATGGGCAGTATATCACTGCTTCGCCAAACATATATAGATGCCCAATGGTATAAAAATAACCCGGACAAAGAAGGCATGAACCTCAGCCTGCAGGCATGGAACAATTCCTTAAACCTGCCACAAATTTTTGATGCTGGTGATAAATGGGCTGCCATGCGTGCAGACCGGATCGGGGATGAGTTTGGATACCAGTACATCATTAAAGCCGGCGGAAACGAATACCAGCGAATCAGTGAAATGGCTTCCACAAAAGCCAGTTTCATTCTGCCCCTTAATTTTCCACAAGCCATGGATGTGGAAGACCCCAATGATGCCCGCTTTGTAGCGCTGGCGGATATGAAGCACTGGGAAATGGCGCCTTCCAATCCGGCGGCATTTGAAAAGGCAGGAATCCCTTTCTGCTTAACTACTGCCGACCTCCGGGATACAAAAGCGTTTTACACCAACCTGAGAAAAGCCATGGATTATGGCTTGTCTGAAGGCAAGGCACTGGAGGCACTAACGCAAACGCCTGCACGAATTTTAGGGGTATATGACAAGGTGGGAAGCCTCGAAGCGGGTAAAATAGCCAATTTCTTTATTGCAACCGGCCCTGTTTTCCAGGAGAAAACACAAATACTTCAGAACTGGGTCCAGGGTGTAAAATATGGTATTAAAGAAGAGAACTGGAGCGATGTAAAAGGTACATACAACCTTACTGTACAATCTGCCCAAGGGGTTTCCAACTATACTGTTGATGCAAAAAGCATGAGTGCCGCCAATGTCATTGGCAAGGATACGGTTACAGGAAAATTCAGTTACGATGGGAAGTTGGTAAAATTGAGTTTTGCGCCGGATAAAAAATCAAAAGGCAATATCCGGTTAAGCGGCGTTAGTAATGGCGATAGCTGGAACGGATATGGCGAAGACTCGGCAGGCAACAAACTCACCTGGACGGCTACCCTAAAATCGCAGCCCGTTGCAAAGGCTGATTCTGTTAAGAAAAAAGATGCCGTAAAAACCGGAAAAATGGTTTATCCCTTCCTGCCATATGGATGGGAGGAAAAACCCAAGGCAGAAAACCTGCTGATCAAAAATGCCACGGTGTGGACCAGTGATGAACAGGGTAAGTTAGAGAATGCAGATGTGCTGGTAAAAAATGGAAAGATCGTTCAGGTGGGAAAAAACCTGTCTGACGCCTCTGCAAGGGTTATCGACGGAACAGGTAAACACCTTACGGCCGGTATCATTGATGAGCACTCACATATTGCCGCTGCTTCCATCAATGAAGGGGGTCAGTCTGTAACATCAGAAGTAAGGATCGCTGATAACCTCAATCCCGATGATATAAATATCTATCGCCAGTTAAGTGGGGGTGTAACCACTTCTCATATCCTGCATGGCAGCGCCAATACCATTGGCGGTCAGACGCAGCTGATCAAATTGCGCTGGGGTTCAAATGATGATGAATTGAAGTTCCAGGGAGCACCCGGATTTATCAAGTTTGCGCTTGGAGAAAATGTAAAGCGTTCCTCATCAACACAAGGCAACCAAAGATTCCCGGATACCCGCATGGGTGTGGAGCAGGTTATGGAAGATGCGTTTACAAGGGCAAAAGATTATGAGAATGAAATCAATCGGGTGACGGCAGAACAGAAGTCGAAGAAAGGGACAGTTATTGATCCATATAAAAGCGTGCGCCGCGACCTGGAGCTGGAAGCCCTGGTGGAAATACTCAATAAGAAGCGGTTTATTACCTGTCACTCCTATGTACAAACTGAGATCGTTGCGGCCATGAAAGTGGGCGAAAAAATGGGATTCACTTTCAATACTTTCACGCATATCCTGGAAGGATATAAAGTGGCTGATAAAATGAAAGCCCATGGGGCCAATGCGTCTACTTTTTCCGACTGGTGGGCGTATAAGAATGAGGTGTTTGATGCCATTCCTCAGAATCCGGCCATCATGCAACGTGTAGGCCTTAACGTTGCCATCAATTCTGATGATGCAGAAATGGCCCGTAGGTTGAACCAGGAAGCTGCCAAGAGCATTAAATATGGCGGGCTTACCGAAGAAGAAGCACTAAAGATGGTTACCATCAACCCGGCTAAAATGCTTCATGTGGAAGATAAAGTGGGTAGTATCCGTGCCGGTAAAGATGCAGACCTTGTGTTATGGAGCGATAATCCACTGAGCATATATGCCAAAGCGGAAAAAACAATTGTTGACGGTATCGTTTATTTTGACCGCCAGAAAGACCAGGAGATGCGTAAGCAGGTGGCTGCAGAAAGAAACCGCCTGATCCTGAAAATGACCGGTGAAAAGAAAAGCGGCGGCCCCGTTGGCCCTGCTGTTCCAAGTTACCAGGTGCTGCTCAATTGCGGGGATCATTCGCACAGTCATGGTTTTCTGACAATTGACATGGATTAATAATACTAACGATATACATTAAACGATTTTATATGCAGATTAAAAATATAGCCACATTTTTTGCCGTAATGCTGCTGGCAGCTTTAATGCCTGTTTTTGCACAGGATGATATTTATCCTGCCAAACCTTACAATGGATTGCTGTTTATTAAGAATGCCACCATACATATCGGTAACGGGCAGGTAGTTGAGAACGGAACCATCGAAGTCAATGCCGGAAAGATCGTTCGGGTAGGAAAAGATATTGCCATTCCCGCTGATGATGTGAAGGTCTTTGATGCTAAGGGTAAGCACGTTTATCCCGGATTGATCCTGTCTGTTTCCAACCTCGGACTGGTGGAAGTTCCAACAGTGAGGGCAACATCAGATGTGCAGGAAATTGGAACAATAAATCCATCGATAAGATCTATTGTGGCATACAATACGGATTCAAAGATCATCAATACCGTTAGAAGCAATGGGGTCTTATTGGCCAATATAGTCCCGGATGGTGGCGTGATCAGCGGGTCTTCTTCTGTAGTGCAACTGGACGCCTGGAACTGGGAAGATGCAGCCTATAAGATGGACGCAGGTATCCATTTCCGGATGCCCGCGCTGTTTGTTCGTCCAAATCCTTTTGCCGCTTTCTTAGGTAATACGGCACCTGCGGGTGATCCGGTAAAGCGTTCCCTGGAGCAAATAGACCAGGTAAAAGCAACCTTGCGCGAAGCACAGGCTTATGGCAAACAAACCGGAGTGAAAGAGACCAATCTTAAAATGCAGGCCATGCAAGGCCTCTTTACCCGCAAACAAAAATTCTATATTCATTGTGATGTGGTGAAGGAAATGCTGGTGGCAATAGATTTTGTAAAAGAATTCAATTTGGATGTGGTAATTGTTGGTGGTAGTGAAAGCTGGCAGATCGCTGACCTGCTTAAGAAGTATAATATTCCTGTTATTTTAAATCAGATGCACAGCCTGCCCACACTTCCTGATGATGATGTGGATCAGCCCTATAAAACGGCGGTTCTCTTACAAAAGGCAGGTGTGCTTTACGCCATCAATGATGAGGATGGACAACACCGGGGAAAGAACCTTCCATTCAATGCCGGAACAGCTGCAGCTTATGGCCTTAGTAAGGAAGAGGCCTTATCAGCCATCACTTTGAATGCCGCAAAGATCCTGGGGGTCAGCGACAGGACAGGTTCTCTGGAAGCGGGTAAGGATGCCAATATTGTTGTAAGTGAAGGTGATATCCTTGATATGCGCAGCAGTATAGTTACCATGGCATTTATTCAGGGCCGGCAGATAGACCTCAACAATAAGCATACACAATTAAACGAAAGGTATAAACAGAAATACAGTCTTAAGTAAAACAGTTCCTAGTTACTATTTTCTTTACTGTATGAAAATGTATTTTTCACGTATATATTGGATTTAATACAGTTATAAATTGTGTAATACCAATTGAAAGAGTTAATAATTGAGGTAATTTTAATTGGCTAAAGTGAAATGAATAAGCTCTTTAGTTAAGTAATTTGAAAGGTTTTTTTGGCCACAGAGGGCCACGGAGAAAATGGAGGGCCACTGAGATATACTTCTCTGTGGCCCTCGTTTTTATAACTCTGTGGCTCTCTGTGGGCTTAACTGTTTTTGCCTTTTATAGGTGATAGAAAACCATTGTGAAAAAGAATTGTTACAGTTATGGAGGTGAATAAAATTACAGAATCAATTATTGGATCTGCTATTGAGGTACATAAAAGACTTGGCCCGGGGCTTTTAGAATCAACATACCTGGCTTGTTTAATTTATGAGTTAAATAAGAAGAAACTGGATGTTAAGAAGCAACTTGGCCTACCGCTTGTTTATAAAGAAATAGACCTGGAAATTGGTTACCGATTAGATTTGTTGGTAGAAGACAAAGTTGTAATTGAAATCAAGTCTGTAGAGTGTTTAACTGATGTACATATAGCACAAGTACTGACGTATTTAAAACTTTCAAATGCAACAGTAGGGTTGCTTATAAATTTCAATGTTTCGCGATTAACTGATGGAATCAAAAGGTTGATAGCAAGAGACAATTTTTAATTCTTTACTACTTTATAGTTCCAGCGAAATGAATTTTCTCTGCGGCCCTCTTTTTAAATCTCTGTGGCTCTCTGTGGGCTAATAAATAATTCCAGTTAAACTGTATTCTTAGGAAAATCAAAGAACAAAAATTCCTTTTTGGCTTTCCGGAAACCAGACCAGCTTTCCGCTGTAGTGGTTATTGCAAATATGCTGCAGGTAGGCATTTCATCAATTTCTGCAACCTGCAGCATATTCGCAAAAGCGGTGATACCGGGATTGTGTGAGAAAATGGCTACATGTTTAATTGAATCGTCAAGTTGACTAATGACGTTATAAAACGCATCCACACCAGCCATATATAGTTCATCCCGATAAAGAATTTTGTCTTTATCTTTTCCCAGTATTTCTGCAAAAGCCTGGGCGGTTCTTTTGGCCCTTTTGGCGGGGCTGGAAACCAATGCATCAATTTTAACAGCTTTATCCAGGAGTCGTTTTGCCATCATAGGCGCATCATGCTTTCCCCTTTCATTAAGAGGGCGTTCAAAATCAGGCAGGGAAAAATCACCCCAACTGCTTTTTGCATGTCGTATCAATAATACTGTTTTCATGAAACTGCGATACCATGAAAGTAAAAAAAAAGAAAGAACAAAGAATTGTTCTTTCTATCAGGTATAGAAATGAAATAGATTCAAAAAGGGTATCAGAGTAATAATTTCTTAAATCAGGCCAAATAGGAAAGAGGGATTTATAAAAACGGGTCCAATACATTGAAAATTAATCAAATACCTTGCCAAAAAAGATTTTTTTCATTTAAAATACAAAAATTGCAGCTGAAAAGTATGGAATATAGCTTTGAGGAATAAAATATGCTACTGCTTTATGTTTCAAAATAGTTTATTTCTGTTGGCTTGGGATTTTTGACATATACAACCGTCTTATGGCAGGTATTCCGTTTTATAATCTTTTAATAATTCTGCCAGGGTTTTTCCCATTTCCTGTTTTTTCTTTGGAATGATCAGTGCCGGACTAAGTTCAGGCATAATAGAGGCAAATTCTTCTTTTGTACCATTATTGGCATCAGTAAATCGCCAGCTTTTACCCCCATCAACAGAAAGGCCAACAAGGTGGGAAACGGAACTTACAACTATGCCTTCCATCTTGATTTCTGATAGTTGTTCAATGATACACTGTTGGGTTCCGTTATATGCCAGGACCCTGATGATCCTGCCTGCTTTCATTTCTGTAAAAGTCACATCTTTCAATAATTCGATCTGTTTTTCCATAAATTCCACAAACCCGGATTCCCCGCCAACCAAATCCAATAAACGGGTATTATTATAATGAGCGAAAGTGGTAAAGTCTTTATTGCGAAATGCAGTTGTCATACTATCAGCTGCGGCCCTGATACCTGGAATAAGGCTCAAAGAGTCAGTTTGCGTTTTGGCTAAACTGGCCAGAAGGATGAAACAAATACTAAATATGCTTTTTCTCATTGCTTTATTTTCAGGTGAAAAATACTATTTCCACTTACCTTTGCCAAGTTTAAAAAAATAAATATGTCACTTATAGTTGTTGGCTCCATGGCTTTTGATCAGATAGAAACCCCGTTTGGAAAAAGCGACCGTATTGTGGGGGGAGCCGCAACATATATCGCCTGGAGTGCCTCCAATTTTGCTAAACCGGTTAACCAGATTTCCGTTGTTGGCGGTGATTTTCCCAAAGAAGAACTGCAGGCATTGCAGGATAGGGGCGTGGTACTGGAAGGGGTGCAAATAAAAGAAGACGAAAAATCATTTTTCTGGGCAGGAAAATATCATATGGATATGAACTCCAGAGATACGCTGGATACTCAGTTAAATGTACTGGCTAATTTTGTGCCTGTTGTTCCAGACAGTTACCAGGGTAGTGAATTTTTAATGTTGGGAAACCTTGTACCTTCTATTCAGCATAGCGTGATAAATCAAATGAAAACCAGGCCTAAACTGATTGTCCTGGATACAATGAATTTCTGGATGGAAACAGCCATGGAGGATCTTGAAAAGGTTTTAAAAGATGTAGATGTGCTATTGATCAATGATAGCGAAGCCCGTGAATTGAGTGCACAGTATTCACTGGTAAAAGCAGCCAGGGAAATTATGAAGATGGGGCCTAAATACCTGGTAATTAAAAAGGGTGAACATGGTGCATTGCTTTTCTACGACGATGAGGTTTTTGTAGCTCCGGCACTTCCGCTGGAAGATGTATTTGACCCAACAGGAGCTGGAGATACATTTGCCGGTGGATTTATAGGTCATCTTGCCCGCACAAAGGATATCTCATTTGAGAACATGAAAACTGCCGTCATTGTTGGATCAGCTATGGCATCTTTCTGTGTGGAGAAATTTGGTAATACACGGTTGAAAGAAATTTCTAAGGAAGATATTGATAACCGCATACGCCAGTTTGTAAACCTGGTGAATTTTGATATACAGTTAATATGACAATTCTTATTGTGATGGTATTTAATTTTTAGCCTCCATGTATTACATTTTATAGGCGAGTACAATACCCCTTTTCATTATTTTTCTTTTGCCTTCCAGGTTAAAGATCTCCGTCACCAAATAATATATTCCCACAGGAAGACTATGGGTTTTTTCATCCAGTCCATTCCATCGAAAGAATCCGCTGGTACCACAAAGATTATTCCTAACCAGGTATCTCACGGGTCGGCCACCATGATCAAAAATGATGATGGAGCAAGTATATCCGGGACCCGGAAATTTGTATTGAATGGTTAGTTGATCGTCATGACCATCCTGATCCGGGGAAAAGGTCAACGGACTGATATTGATTTCGCCTTCAACCGGGTCTTCCTGGCGGAACTGTGAATTGACATATCCCGGAGTACCATAGCCTGCATCAGTTGCCGCTGATTGCCAGTTTGCCGGGTCTTGTGAAAGGCTTGCCGGATTGATGCGTTCCAGGGACACGCCTTCCCTGTTAGCTAAGAGTGGAAAATGGTAGTCATCCTTATATGTAAAAAGGTCCAGTTCTTTACCCTGTGAATCCATTATCATAACCAGGCCCTGATCATCCGGATAGGAAGGCATTTCGGGTAAACTAAGTATATGTTGCCTGTCTTTGACTATATACTCACGCTCAACTATATCCGAATTTTCTGTCAGGGCGTAAAATTCACCCGGGAAAAGCAGAAATGGGGACTCGCTGCATTTTTTCAGGCTCCCTGCAGGGCCATTCCGTTGGTTTCCTATGTAAATGTTTTGCAGGTTCAGGATACCCGGCCCACGGTTAAATAATTCAACATAATCAACACCCCCGGGCCTTGGGTCAAAGAGTATTTCATTAATCCTCAATTGTCCATCAATAGGAGGCAGGGGAATTCCGGTTTTAACTTCCCCCTGGTCCTGGCTGGTATTTCCGGCACAGTCTGTTGACTCTTTGACGCGCAAAAAATACACCTGTGTTCTTTCTAAAGGTGTTGACAAGCGCAAGAGGGCTTCTTTGAATAGTGGTGCAGCCAGGCTTACAGAAAACGGACGACCAATACCTGGTCCGATCTCATATCGTTGAGGGTTAACCGAAATGGTGCTATCAAGGCTTTCATTAAATACAGCCGCAACAGTAATGCTGTCGATAGTGTAACTGCGCAGCAAGATTGGTGGCGACTTGTCCGGGGCAACTGCATTTACGCTATTCATTTTACCGGGTGTTCCACCTTTATCTGCAATACTCGCCACCCAATTTTCACTTTCTTTACAGGGCATACGGAGGTCGATCATTTCCAGCGACCAACCGCCTTCCTGTTTCAATTGATTTCTGTACCATTCCGGTTTATAAGATATGGCATGAACTGTTTTTCCTTCGGGAGATATAAGCACAATTACATCTCCGGTATTATCGAGGGAGGGGAATGCACTAACCCCTATGGCTGCCCCAAATGCATTGAAAGAATGTATAAAAGCCCGGGGGCATATAATCACCTGGCTATCTGCCTGAAGCAAAAATGGGCCTGCAATTGTTGCTATGCTATTACCGTCTGAAATTTTCCATTTGTCGAGGTTAATACTTCGATCGGATATGTTGGTTAATTCCAGGAATTCGCTGTTGGGAAGACCAACAGATGGAGAGGGATCCGGGAAAATTTCAGAGATGACTATGTCATACCTGTTTATATTTTGAGCAGGCAGGTATTTAGTAAACAGGCAAAAAAGGAAGAGACATACATTTTTCATCCGGGCAATTTAATATCCTGATGCCACCATAAAAAAGCGGGTTACAACATTTATTTGGCAGAAAAAACTTTCCCCTTTACTTTTGGACACGAAATGCAATTGAGAAAAAAACATACAAAACAGATTAAAAAACATTCCTCTAAAGCGGAAGGTTAAGATATTTTGTATGTTACTAAATATGTCTAAAGCCTTCCGGAAGCGGAAGGTTTTTTTTATAATCCATTTTTAAACAATAAAACTTCCTCTGAAAAGGGGATGAAAGGAGGACCAAATGAAAGTTGCTGTAGTTGGCGCCACCGGACTGGTGGGCACAAAAATGTTAGCTGTTCTGGCAGAAAGAAATTTTCCTGTAGACGAACTCATTCCTGTTGCATCAGAGAAATCCATTGGAAAGGAAGTCTTCTATAAAGGGAAAGCATTTAAGGTAGTGGGCGTGCAGGAAGCCATTGCAGCTAAACCGGATGTAGCCCTCTTTTCCGCAGGAGGCAGTACCTCATTGGAACAGGCACCTCTTTTTGCTGCGGCAGGGATAACTGTAATTGACAATTCTTCTGCATGGCGGATGGACCCTACAAAAAAACTGGTTGTGCCAGAGATCAATGCAGGTGAATTAACCCGTAATGATAAGATTATTGCCAATCCAAACTGCTCTACAATTCAGATGGTGGTTGCATTGAACCCATTACACAGGAAATATACAATAAAAAGGATCGTTGTTTCAACATATCAGAGTGTTACAGGTACCGGTAAAAAGGCGGTGGATCAATTGATGGGAGAACGTCAAAAAGCAGTACAGGGAAGTGCTGCAGATTACCCGATGGCCTATAAATATCCTATTGATCTTAACGTTATCCCCCAGATTGATGTATTTCTTGAAAATGGATATACGAAAGAAGAAATGAAGATGGTGAATGAAACTAAAAAAATAATGGGCGATAATTCCATCCAGGTTACAGCAACTACAGTACGCATTCCCGTTATGGGCGGACACAGCGAAAGTGTAAATGTGGAATTTGAACATGAATTTGATTTGGCTGAACTTCGAAACCTCCTGATCAGTGCGCCAGGTGTTGTGGTAGTGGACGATCCTTCTAACCAACAGTATCCAATGCCCATGGATGCACACGAAAGGGACGAGGTTTTTGTTGGCCGGCTGAGAAGGGATGAAACGCAACCCAAAACGTTGAATATGTGGATCGTATCTGATAACCTTCGTAAGGGAGCGGCTACAAACGCGGTTCAGATTGCAGAGTATCTTGCTGCTAAGGGATTGTTATAGTTTAACCGCAAAGAAATTAATGGCGCTAAGAATTATGCTGTTAATCTTTTATTGCCCGGTTAATGAATTCAATCAGTGGTTGCAATGCCTGCAATGCAGCCACTGATTTTTTTACTAATTCAGGGTCTGTTAATTCATTATCCGCTATTGGTTTCATGGCGGTGAAACTTTTTAGTTTCAGGAATTCTGCTGCAGGGTTATCTGCTTCATATCCTTTTGGTACACGTTGCAGTTTATAGTCCTCACCTTCGTATATTTCGCCATATGCTTTTTTGAAACCAGCCGCCCCGGTAATTTTCTTAAACTCATTAAAGCAATAGTCGATCTCCTGCCTTACCTGAGCCAGTTCTTTTGGCATGGGCATCCAAAGTCCGCCACCAATAAAAGATGCCCCGGGTTCCAGGTGGAAATAATAACCTGCGAGGTTTGATTTCTTTCCGCCCTTATTGATAAATGCGCCAAAATTGCTTTTGTATGGAGATTTATCTTTCGAAAAACGTACATCCCGGTTTATCCGGAACATACATTCTTTGGCTTTTATTCCTCCGATTGTTTCGTCAGATTTTGCCAGTTTGTCTATCACCTGCTGGATAAATGTTTCATAGTCTTTTTTTGCTGTTTCGTAAATAGGTCTGTTGGCATCAAACCAGGGTTTGTTGTTATTCTTTTTCAGGTTTTTCAGAAACTTTATGGTAGCTGGCTGAAGCATATGAATTGATTAAAAAATGAACATAAAAAATCGCGCAAATGGCATGTATGGTATTCGCTTTCAAAAAGGGTTTGCGAATATACCAAACGTGTTTATCTGCGCGATTGGACATGGATAAGAAACGGGATTAAATCCTTCCCCAGTTCTCTCCGCTTTTAATACGATACAATGTCATCTCACTAACGCCATATTTTTCTGCCAGTTGACGATAAGTGAGTTTACGTTTCGGATCTTCCAGTAATTTTTTTATGGACTTAACCTGAGTAGCATTGAGCTTAAGGCCAACAGTCCTCGAAGCCTGCACAGCTTTATAAGCTATTTTGGCTGGTGATTTTTGCTGATGTTTGGCTACTTCTTCCTGTGTTGCCCACTTCAGGTTCGCTGCACGATTATCCAGTTTATTGTGATTGGTGTGCACAACGAATTTATGTTTGGGCGATGCTTTCTTTTGGAACAGTTTAGCCACTTCACGATGTATATAAATCGTTCCCTTGCTATTGGGCCTGTGCAGATTCAAGCTGCGGTAACCAGTGGTTAATGAACCATTCAGCAATTTACCATCTTCCAGAACGTCGTCAGTATAACTGGCAACCCTGCCGTGACTGGACACAGCATATTTTTTTCTAAGCTCTTTCCATCCCGGAAATTGCAAAGATTTCCAGACTTCGCCGGCTATTTTTTTAATCATGAGACTGATTTTTAGAATTCTAATTTACTAAATTAGAATGGCAACCAAGAATAAATTTTTCTAATACAAAGATATAGAAACATCTGGCTGAAAGGGTTTCTTTCATTACAGTGCCCCATAACCGGATATTTTCATAAAAGCGTCTTCATCGAGTATATGTATCTGTGGTATTTTTCTGGCTTTTTCCAGTTTTGAGCCGGCATCTTCACCAACCACCAGGTAGTTTAGTTTGCTGCTAACCCCTGAAAGTAGTTTACCACCTTGTTTTTCCACCAATTCTTCCGCTTCAGATCTTTTCATTTTCTGTAAAGTCCCTGTAAACAGGAAGGTTTTGCCCAGAAGGCTTCCCCCCCTGGCAGTTTCTTTCTGGCTTTCCAGTGTAAGGCCCATTTTTTCCAGTTGCTTTAGCATCTTTATATTATCTGCATTATGGAAGAACTGGTAAATACTTTCTGCTACCTTAACACCAACATCTTCGATCTGAAGCAGTTCTTCTTTTGAATAATCGGCCAGCTTCATCAGGTGGCTGGTATGTTGGGCCAGGGCTTTAGCGGTTGTTTCACCCACATATCGGATCCCCAAAGCGTTTATAAGCCTGTGCAAAGGCTGGGATTTTGATTTCTCAATTGCCTCCTGCAAGTTGGATACTGATTTATCACCCATACCTTCCATATTACGCATCTCCTTATAAGGGAGCATATAAAGAGAAGGAACATCGGTTATCCATCCCAGTTCGAAGAATTTCCTAATATTGGCTTCCCCCAAGCCCCTTATATCCATGGCATCTTTACTGGTGAAGTGGATGATCCTTTCCACCACCTGGGCCTTACAGTTCATGTTTGGACATCGCCATACGGCTTCTTCTTCGGGTTTATAGAGCAGATCACCACATACGGGGCAATGTTTAGGGAAATGGATAATTTTTTCATCTCCAGATCTGATATCGGCCAGGGATT
>JAHEEX010000253.1 GCA_024640465.1 Sphingobacteriales bacterium
GGCTTTACGCAAATCAACCCCCTCATCCGTATATGCCACGGCCAGGTAATCAACCTGGTGAAACTGAAGAAGGTTAGCAATTTCAAAAGATCCGGCTCCATAAGAAAAAGCCTTTACCATGGCCATTAACTTTGTTTTTGGCGATAATACCTGTTGATATTGTTTCAGATTATGTGTGACTGACCCCAGGTTAATCTCCAGCACAGTCTGATGTATCTTATGTTCTAATAATTGTGCGATCCGCTCAAACTCAAATGACCTTGAACCTTTAATAAGAATTGTTTCGTCTCGGAACATAGAAGGATGGAACTGCTCCAGGAAAACATCTGTAGCCGGATAAAAAACAGATTCACCTACAGCCGTTTCCAACTGGTTCATATTAGCTGATATTGCAGGACCGATACCAATTAGCCGGTGAATCTTTTTCTGCTGCAACAGTTGCGCAATATCACCATATAATGAAGGGTCCCCTTTTCCGCTTTGAAAGATATCGGATAAAATAACAGTACGTTTTGAATGCTGCTGTTGCTGAGCCAAAAAATCAAGTGCCAGTTGCAGGGAACTCCAGTCGGCATTATAACTGTCATTAATAAGAGAACATCTGTTGATGGCTTCTTTAAGTTCCAGCCTCATTGCAAGCGGTGGAAGTTGTTGCATCCGTTCTGCAATTACATTGGCAGAAACAGAAAAATAAATCATTGCGGCAAGGCAATGCATCGAATTTTCAAATGATGCTGCATCTGTAAATGGTATCTGAAATGAATAAACTCTTCCATTATATGAAGCATCGATCTTAGTTACTTCAAGGGTTTTATTCATTTCCCGTATTTGTACATCTGCTTCAGTACTTTTCCCCCAGGTAAAGGGTTTCGGATGATTTTCTCTGCTAAAAATTTTCTGAATTTGCATATCAATTTCTTCATGATCCTTGCAATAGATCAAAGTTTGGCAACTGCTGAAAAGTGTACATTTTTCCCTGATCTTTTCTTCCTGGCTGCTAAACCCTTCACTGTGCGCTTCCCCGATATTGGTGAATATTCCTAAAGTGGGTTTTATGATCTTTTCCAGTCTAACCATTTCGCCAGGCTGGGAGATCCCGGCTTCAAATATTCCCAGCTGGTCGTCCGTTTCCATCTGCCAAATACTCAATGGCACGCCTAACTGGGAATTATAACTCTTAGGGCTTCTCACAATGCTGAAATCCGGAGAGAGTAAAAAATTCAGCCATTCTTTTACAACCGTTTTGCCATTACTCCCCGTAATACCGATTACAGGATAATCAAATTGGCGTCGGTGATTCGCCGCAAGCATCTGTAAAGCATCAAGTGTATTTAACACTACAATAAAAAGCGCTTCGGGAAAATTTTCAGTTACTGGTTCTTCGCTTACTGCAAAAGCCCGAACACCCCGGTTATACAGTTCAGAAATATATTCATGACCGTTACGTCTTCCGGCGGTAATGGCAAAAAAAAGCGTTGTGTCCGGAAATGACAGTTTACGGCTGTCGAATAATATATGATCAATTCTGGAAGGTTGCCTTTGCCCTGGCAAAAGCCTTCCTTCTATCCACTGGGCGATGATATGGGGTGCATATCCCTGCATATTATATTAAGATGAGCCATGAGCAGCATCACGAATGGCTTTTTGCCTTTTGTGGTGCATGGAATAAAATACTGAAGCTCCCAGGCAGCATAAAATTACGGCCAGGGAAACAAAAATGGATATGCGGATATCGAAGAATTCCAGCAACATTTTTACACCGATAAAAGCCAGTACAACAGCAATTCCCTGCTGCAGAAAATCAAATTTATCCACTGCGCCACGGAGTAAAAAGAACAAAGATCTTAACCCGAGGATAGCAAAAATATTAGATGAATATATCACCAGTTTATCATCAGCGGAAAAAGGCGCATTCGCTTTTTCCCGAACCAGGGAAACTACTGTTGGTATAGAATCAAGTGCAAAAGCGATATCCACGGCTGCAAGCATTACCACCACCACGGAAAGTGTTGTGAAAAACATTTTACCATGATGGTCCACAAAATAACGCCCATGCGGTTCAACTTCAGAAAGACGGAAAAATTTTTGCATGAACTGGTATATCTTGCTTTTGCCGGGATCAAATTCAGCTTCATCTTTTTTGAAAAAAAGTTTATACCCGGTATAGATCAGAAAAGCACCGAATAGATATAGTATCCAGTGAAAACGTTCGATCAGCCCAATACCAACAGCGATAAATATGATCCGGAAAACGATGGCCAGCAGGATTCCTATTAGCAATGCCCTAGCCGCATCGTTTTCTTCCACTTTGAAATAGGTAAATATCAAAATAAAAACAAAGATATTATCTACGCTAAGCGACCATTCCATCAGGTAAGCCGTGAAATACTTGGTGGCGATTAAGGGGGATTTTTCAAACCATAAAAAAACACAAAAAGCAAGGGAAAGGGCTACCCAAAATAAAGTTTGATATAATGCTTTTTTGATGGAAACAACCGAATCCTTTTTGCTCATAAGCCCCAGGTCAAAGACCAAAGCAAAAAGAAGTAATATGCCAAATGTGAGATAAGTAATCTGGTCTGGTGTCATGCAAAATGATTAAAAAGAAAATGGCCTGCTGGTTAATTCAAAAAAACATTTCAATCCAGCAAATATACGGGTTAGGCAAATAGCGTGTTGTCGATTTAAAATGAATATTGATGGGTGCCAGATATCCATATTAAATGGTTTCAGTGAGTCAATTGCCAAAATTGGAAATAATGTGTACAAAGAGAAAATCGAATAAACTTAAATTACAGGCCACAGAAAAAGGTATGAGGGCCGCAGAGGGTATCTTGAATAGCTCTGTGTTCCTCTTTTGCTCTGTGGCCCTCTGTGGGCTAAAATTTTCTTAAAGCGGGAGTTGAAAATGGATAGAATTTTTTCAAAATAAATTATTGGATATGCCTTACCCGTTATTCATCCGCACAGGTACTCGTCAGGATATTATACCTAACATCATAGCGTTAATGCAGGATCGAATTTAATCACACAAAAGAATAAGTAATTAGTATTTCAAACTGTTCAGGCGCGACTGTATTTTTTCTTCCGGTATACCTGGTAGGCTGCAATCAGCAGGATTATTAACAGGATCGGGCCGGCAAGATTGACCATCTGCCAGAAAGATTTATCCTCTTCCACTTTTTTATTGTCCAACAACCGGAGTGTATAATCTTTCCCCCGGGTTTCGAGTATACCTGAATTGTCTACCAGGTATTCAATTGTATTCAACAGGAATTCGCGGTTGGCATACTGCTGCTTAGTATAGCTGTTCATTCCCATTGGCAAAGGACCCTCCTGTTTGGTCATCGCATTTAATGCAATGTCTCCATCTGCTATCACAACCATTTTATTATCCTGGTCATTGGCCGCTTTAAAAGGCTGGCCGTATATCCTGGCCAAGGTATCGGCCATGTTGGTAGAAATTCGGTTGGTAAAAAGTGATTGGAATTTCCCCTCCAGCAAAACAGCAACAGGTATATTTTTTTTATTGAAACTCTTGAGATCTTCCTCTGTCCTGATGCTGGCCCACTCCACTCTGGCCGGAGTCTGCAGTGACCGGGCCTCTGGTGAAGTAGACAGCAGGATGGTTTTTTTGATACCCGGCGCTTTCACTGTATCAATGGAATTCGGGAATTGAGCCACTACATAGTCCAGGTTTTTGGCAATGGGATGGTTTGAAATATTTCTAAGCAATGGAAAATAAGGCCAGGGTAAAACTTCTATCTGCGGTTTATTCCCCATGTTTCCAATGACAGAAGGTATACGATCGCTTTGCAGATCCTGCACCAGGTCCTTATTGATCCTTACTCCATATTTAAACAGCTGGTCTTCCAGGTTCAGGCCCATGTCGAATGCAATGAACTGGCCTTCGCTGCGCTGTAGGCTGTCCAGACTGGCATACAGGTTATCGATCATCCATACTACTTTACCGCCATGCATGATGTATTGATCGAGTTTAAGTTTCTGTTGCTCACTGAAACGCTTAACCGGCTTTACAATGAAAAGTGACTGGAAAACAGGAGGTATTGTTGCAACACTGTCTATGGGCAGTATCCTGAATGCATAGTTCTGCCTAAGTGTATTTTCAATAAGATCATACACGTTGTAATCTACAGGCTCCCCGTTTCCAACCAGGTAACCAATGAGCGGCACGGTATCCTGTGTGATCTTACGGATAGCATCCGCCAACTTATACTCCAGCAATGCCTCTGCGTTATTCAATGAATTAATACCATCCAGGCTGCTCTGCCCCTGCAGGAAATCAACTCCCAGCGCGCGGTCTTTATACTTAACAATGGCACCTGGATAGACCAGTCTTTCTTCCGACCCCTCTCCTTCTTTAGCCTGTGCCTTAACGTTAGTTGGATTGATGCCCATACGGCGGAGCGAATCGTACAAAACAAGTTTTGCCGTATCATCTAACCCTTCGCCGGGCCTGGAAAACCTGTAGCTGAGGTTATTTTCCGCTATTCCCTTGAAGGCAGAAACCATGTCTTCCGTACTTCCAGCCAGCTTTTTAAACCCTGCAGGCATCTCGCCATCCAGAAAAACGGTAATGTCAATTTTATCATCAAGTTTCCGGAGTAATTGCTTTGTGGGCTCAGAAAGGGTATATCTTTTTTCAGCCGTAAGGTCTAACCGGAAATGAAAGAGCGAAAAGAGGATATTGATCCCCAACAGGGCAATGATAACAATCGCCCATCCGTATTTTACATGTAATAATCTGTTCAGCATAATGGGTTCAGCGTTTCACCAGGTTTCTAGCAGTCAGGAAAAGGAAAAGGAGCACTACTGAAGCAAAATATACTATATCCCTGCTATCTATTACTCCGCGGCTGATACTCCTGTAATGAGAATCAATTCCCAGCATCTCAATAAAATATCCTGATCCTGTTTCAAATACAGGCAATGCACTGATAGCAGAGAATGCGGAATAAATAACAAAACAGGCAAATGCACTCAGCAGGAATGCAACTACTGCATTGGAAGTAAAGCTGCTGCAGCAAATGCCGATAGCAGTGAATACTGCAGCCAGGAAGAACAATCCAATATATGAACCTGCAATACCGCCTGTATCAATTCCGCCAGTAGATAACCTGGATATGGTAAAAACATAGATTATGGTGGGTATAATGGCTATGACGACA
>JAHEEX010000075.1 GCA_024640465.1 Sphingobacteriales bacterium
GGATGAAATGGCAAACATGTTGGAGGAAAAATTACTTACTAACTCTGCAGTTTCTTCTGCAAAATCACTGATCTCCCCGAAAGAATTTTCTTCATTAATATAGAAAGTAAAAGGATTTTCCTGTCTGATAAATTGAAACGCTGGGATTATTCCTGGTTAGGTTTCAGTTTATTGGCCGCCTGGGTTGTTTTAAAAAAGCGGATCATAGCACTCGTGTTTTCTGTACTCTCCAATCTTGCTTCATACCTTATATCATTTATATAGGCGATCATCAGCGATGTATTTGGCGGGATACTGCCCAGGTTTTCTGCAACCATGATCAGTTCGTTGCTTTCGCCCAGTTCAGATACCGGCAATTTGACAATATAAGGGGAGGCTTTAAGCAGGATATTTTTTTGTAAGAGTTTATTGTTGAGGAATAGTGAAATGGAATCACCATCAATTTCTGCATGATCATAGAATCTCAGTTCAATAGAATCGCCAGAGACAGGTATTTCCGTTACCAAAACTTTTTTACGGGTTACGAACATTTCTTCAATCGTTTGAACAGGTTTTGCAACCGGCTTAACTGGTTCTGAATTAATAGCAATGGGTACTGAAGTTGTAGTTGGTACTGGTTCCTTTTTTCGCGATGGATTTTGAATGATTACCTTTTGTGATGGCGCTGCTTTTTTTAGCATTACCAATTGTTCAATACTGTCTATTATGGCTGGGTCATTTCCGCCTGTTTGAAAATGTTCAAGTACATAATCCCATTCATCGGCAAAAGCCGGCGCATCAACTTTAACCAGGTGTACAGGCGTTTTCTTTTGCCCTTTAGCATCATTTGTTTCTGCTTCACCATCAAGTTTCATTATTCCTTCTCCGGGGCAATTAAAGTCTGTTACAAAATGTAATGTTGATGGCTCTTGTTTATTGTTACCCTGGTTCTTACTATCCGTTAAAATTTCATCCCACCAGGTAACCGTTCCGTCATATGGATTAACATATCCCTTTACAAGAAACCTTTGGTAAGAATCTTTTGACATAAAATAATAAGAAGAACCGATAAGGCTGTCGCCGTTTCTCACCAGTTTTAGTTCGAGATTATATGTATTTGAGATTAATCCTGTATGTTTATTAATTCTGCCCTGCCATATTCCGGTTAATGGCTGAGCATATCCCAGCACTGCGATAAATTGAAAGCAGAATATTAAAAGAATTGATTGAGCGTTTATATTGAATTTCATTGCCGGGTTTAAATTTACTGCTTTCAAAACGGCCACGGGGAATGATTATTACAAGAAAAGCTCCTTCATGATGTATTTAACATTATACCAACAGGAATGCCTTATTTACTTACGTAAAAATACCTGTTTATATTAGCATGCTTTCGAAAATGGTATAATTTGAAAGGAGGTCTAAATGGGGGAATGAATAATTAATAACGTTCTGGTCTATTAAATTTAATTCCAATTCAATTCCAATGATGTTAGTAATAAAATCCTGGCCCTTACCTGCGTAGAAAAAAAAAGTTGAAGCATAACTGTTATTTGAAATGGGAGCCCTTGATTTGTGGAAACTAATTTACCCAAAACCAATAATGGCTCCTCTATCAGGAATATCATTAGCCCACAGAGGACCACAGAGTGAGAAATGAGGGCCGCAGAGGAGGTCCAATAATGCTCTGTGTTTCTCTTTTTCTCCGTGGCACTCTGTGGCATGTATTTTAAGTTTCATTTTTTTGCTTTAGATATTTTTTCCAAAATTGGTACTCGTCACATAAAACTTTTTAGCCCACAGAGGACCACAGAGTGAGAAATGAGGGCCGCAGAGGAAGTTCAATAATGCTCTGTGTTTCTCTTTTTCTCCGTGGCCCTCTGTGGCCTGTATTTAAGATAAGACAATACTGGTATATTTTATATTTTCAAACGCAAGGTCCCATTTGTCATTTTACACGATCTCATTCCGGCCTTTGTTATTAAGTTTGTGTTATGGCGATGAATAACCCCTTGAAGGCAATCTTACAAAGAAACAGTGAAGTTTTTCATCCAGTTGTTCCTTTCAATTCATTTTTGGATCGGATAATTGCTCTGGATCTCACTGCCGCCAATAAAGATCTTCTTCCTGAAATGCTGGCGGATACAGGCTTGTTTACAGCTTATATTGAACAATACCTTTCAGATAACCAGGCAATTTATGCCATTGGCGGATATGGTGAATTAAGAACAATGTATAGCAGAAGCCGGGTTTTTGATGAAGGCCGTCCGGGCGATGAGCCCCGGAGGCTTCACCTGGGTATTGATATTTGGGGACCGGCCGGAACAAAAGTTTTTTGTCCACTGGGCGGGATGGTACATAGTTTTGCCATGAATAATGCTGATGGTGATTATGGTGCAACCTTGATTTTACTTCATCAGTTAGAAGGGGTTTCATTTTATACATTATATGGTCATATTAGTGAAGCCGACCTGAGGGTATCTCCAGGTGAATATATAAATCATGGACAGGAGATGGCTCATTTTGGAACACCCAAAGAAAATGGGAACTGGCCCCCCCACCTGCATTTTCAGCTGATAATGGATATGGAATTAAGGGAAGGGGATTATCCGGGTGTTTGCCGGTATTCTGAGCGTGAAAAATATCTGTCTAATTGTCCTGATCCAGACCTGATTTTACAATTGTTTCGATTTATAAAATGATACAATCTGATTAAAATTATCATTGCTGCATATTTAATTTTAAGCATAACTTCACGATGCTTAATTGAGTAATTCCCCTTCTTTTTTTAAGCCCTTTTCAATATCCTTCGTAAAATCAATAGCACCGCCCTCCCGTTTTTCTTTTTCTTTTTTTATTTTATAAAACTAATTTTTATGTCTATGAACTTACTTGATTCGGTAACGAGTCTTCTTACCCCTGATATGGTAGGCAAAGCAGCATCATTTCTTGGAGAAAGCGAAAGCAGTGTTACAAAAGCCTTAGGAGGTATAGCACCTGCTGTTTTGCAAGGGATAATCAGTAATGCCGGCACTGATGGTGGCGCCGGAATTATGAATATGGCGAAGCAAGCTGCCGGAAGCGGCATCCTGGATAACCTGGGAGGGCTGTTTGGCGGAAGTGGAAACAGTATGATGAGTTTGGGCTCCAGTTTACTTTCCGGCCTTTTTGGAACCAAAACAAGCATGCTCGGCAACCTGATATCCGGTTTCGCAGGTGTGAAATCTTCTTCCAGTAATTCATTACTTAGTGCGGTTGCTCCAATTGCGCTTGGGTTAGTGGGCAAACACGTAATGAGCAATGGTTTGTCAGGCCAGGGTTTACTTTCCTGGTTAACAGGGCAAAAAGATTCAGTTGCCAAAGCCCTTCCTGCCGGACTAAATCTATCGAGCATTTTTGATGACGGCGAATCAAAAATAAAGGCTGCCACCGCAGCTTTAAAAGAGCCAGTGCCTGCTCCTGGCGGTATGCCAAAATGGTTGATGCCTTTGTTATTACTGGCATTGGGGGCGCTGGCTTTATGGTATTTCCTTAAAGGCTGTAATCCTGCCCCGGAGGCAACTGCTACGATCGATACGGTAAAGACTGCAGTTCAGGGGCCTGAACCGGTTGTTGCAGCTCCAGTGCGTGAATCATTTAAAATAAAACTGGTAAATGGTGTTGAAATTGATGCATTCAAAGGTGGGGTAGAAGACAGGCTTATTACCTGTATAAATGATGCCGCCTGTGTGCCAGGTAAAGATCTTTGGTTTGATTTTGATGATATCAATTTTGAATTAGGCAGTGCAGCCATTACTGCTGAAAGCCAGCGCCAGGTTAAAAACATTGCGGAAATTGTAAAAGCATATCCTAAGCTCAAACTTAAAATTGGTGGGTATACTGATAAAACAGGAGATGCTGCCGTAAATAAAAAACTCAGTCAGGAGCGTGCAGATAATGTAACTGCTGCTATTGTTGCAGCTGGAGCCAATGCCGCACAACTGGAAAAAGCAGAGGGCTATGGTTCTGAATTTGCCAAAGTAGCTGCTGATGCTCCGGATGAAGAAAGAAAGGCTGACAGAAGAATTTCTGTAAGCGTTAGAGCGAAATAAAGATATTTTTTACACTGGGAAAGCCTCCGATTTCCGGGGGCTTTCTGTTTTATAAAATTTGTATGTTAGCTACATTGCTTATGTGTACAAATTGAAAAAAAATTCTGCTATCCCTCGAAGCCTTGTTACATTTACATTATGGCAAATCCAAACCTCAATCCGGAAAAAATACCACTAAACAGGGCGGAATCTGAATATGAAAATACTATTCGGCCGGCCAGTATGGAAGAGTTTGCCGGACAACCTACCATTATTGAAAACCTGAAAATATTTATCAAAGCAGCAAAGATGCGGGAAGAGGCCCTCGACCATGTTTTGTTTCACGGCCCCCCCGGTTTGGGAAAGACAACTTTATCCAGGATTGTGGCTAACGAGTTGGGGGTTCATATCCGTGAAACGTCCGGGCCCGTTATAGAAAAGCCTGCAGATCTCGCCGGATTGCTAACAAGCCTGCAGCCGTATGATGTTTTATTTATTGATGAGATACACCGGCTGAGTACTGTAGTGGAAGAATACCTCTACTCTGCCATGGAGGATTATCGTATCGATATAATGATTGATAGCGGGCCAAGTGCAAAAAGTATACAGATCAATTTAAGTCCATTCACATTAATTGGGGCAACAACAAGGAGTGGTTTATTGACTGCCCCTTTATTATCCCGTTTCGCTATAAAGTCAAGACTGGAATACTATAATGCAGAAACCTTACAAAAGATCGTACTGAGATCGGCGCAAATTCTGGATGTAAAAATAACTTCAGACGCATCAGCGGAAATTTCCAGGCGCAGCCGCGCCACCCCGCGTATTGCCAATGCATTGCTGCGCAGGGTGAGGGATTTTGCACAGGTTTTGGGTAACGGTGTTATCGACCTGGGCATTACACAACACGCATTAAAAGCCTTACAGGTGGATACACATGGTTTGGATGAAATGGACAACCGTATTTTGCTCGCCATTATAGAAAAATTCAAAGGAGGCCCGGTAGGAATTGGTACTATAGCAACTGCAGTTGGAGAAGAGGCTGGAACATTGGAGGAAGTGTATGAGCCATTCCTTATACAGGAAGGATTTTTAAAAAGGACACCCAGGGGAAGGGAAGTCACCGCTAGGGCATATGAACATTTGGGTAAAACCCCACTACCCGGTGGTGGAGAAAACCTGTTATTTAATTAAAAGATGAATTAATCTTTTTTAAGAAGAATCATTTTAGCCTTCTTTGAGCATGTACATAACCAGAATTTGCACATACATCATTGTCGTTTTTTTTCTCCTGGTCGGTAACCAGTCAATTTCTCAGTATTACAACCTTACATTCAGAAATTATTCCAGTTATAGTGGTTTGACCCAGGGAGAGATAGAATCTATTTATGAAGACAGTAGGGGTTTTATTTGGATTGGCTCTCATTTTGGGCTTACACGGTATGATGGAAGGGAATTCAGGAATTTTTACCATCATGTAGATGACCCCTCCACACTGGGCGATAACATCATTAATGCGATTGATGAAGACAGCGAGGGAAATCTCTGGATGGCCCTATATAACACTGGCTTCTGTAAAATGAATCCTTTGAACTCCAGGTTTACCAATTATACTTCTGAAGGCGCAGGAACGCTGATCAATGAAAAGGTAGAGGCTTTAATTGTAGACCGGAAAGACAGGGTATGGCTTGGAACGGAAGAGGGTATTTCCATTTTCGAACCCCGGAAAAGTACTTTCATCAATATCGCTCATTTTCAGCCTGGCCAGAAACCCTTAAATGTATTGAGTTTCGCGGAAGATAGCATAGGTAATATCTGGGTTGGTACAAAAAGCGACGGACTTTGGAAGCTTTCTGTGGAAACCCTGAAACCCATAATGATCGCATCATTCAATCAGGTAAATTCAGTAAGGTCGGTTTATCTCCGGCCAGGCGGAAAAAATTGGCTTGCCAGCGGAAATGGATTATTTCAAATAAACATCGAAAAGGATAATACGTATAAATTAACAAGGGCTTCTTTTTTTCCGCAAGAAGAAAAGTTAGAAGACCTTGAAGTGGATATTGAAGGAAATATCTGGATGGCAACCCAGAGTCATGGATTAAAGATCTACTTTCCTAAAACTGGCTTCCTGGATGTTTTGATAGAAAATTTTTCTTCTGCAAGGGGATTGTTGAGTAACCGGCTAAGCCAGATATTCCAGGATTCAAGAGGTGGTATATGGCTGGGAGGAGAAAATGGCCTGCAATATTTTCATGGCCCGTCTCAGAAATTCAATATCTATCCGGGGCTGAGTAATATTTCTGATCAGGTTCGTGGTTCCACGTTATATGGAATTACTGCAGTGGATAATGATGTGATCATGGCAACATCCGGGGGTATACTGATCTATAACAGGGTGACCAATAAATTTATTCCGATAAATTATTTTCATGGCTACGATCCAGGCAGTATAAGGTTCAGAAGTTTCAATCTGGAAGGAAATGATTGCTGGTGGGTTTGTAGCGACCAGGGCATTTTTGAACTCAAACGTATAAAGGGGCATTATTATCTGACAAGACCAGAGAGATTAAAATCTATGCCCGTTTTCAACAAGCAAAGCTTTCGAAATTATATTAAAACAAAAGATGGCAGTGAATATTGGTTTGGGCTTACTGAAGAAGGTGTATTGTACTGGAACCCTTCCCGGGAAACAATTGTTCTCATGCAGCATGCTAAACAGGATATTAGCAGTTTGTGTAATAATGTAATAAACCTCGTGGGTTTTGATAAAGACAGTACTAATATTCTGGTTGGTACAGATTCAGGATTTTCAGTTCTGGAAAGAGGCACATTGAAATTTAAAAATTTTTATCCAAGGTTGTTACCTGGGAAACCTGGTCTTAACAACAGGTATATTTATGATTTTTTTGATAATGGAAAGAAATATTGGCTGTCAACTTATGGCGGTGGCTTAAATGTGATAGACAAAAAAACCGGTGAGATCAGTTTTTATACAACAAGGGATGGACTTTGTAGTGATGGAATCTATACGTTGATTCCGGATAAAGACAGTGTAATATGGCTGGGAACTACAAACGGGCTTTCCCGTTTTGACATCGGAAGAGGAAAATTTGAGAATTTTGGTGTTGAAGATGGTATACCCGCGGATGAGTTTAATATGCTCTCCAGGTTTGTAAATGCTGAAGGAGAGATTTTCATGGGGACCATGAATGGATTAATTTCTTTTTCACCGAATCAAATAAGCAGGATCCAGCAATCTCCCAAAGTATATCTATCCCGAATCCGGTTGAATGGAAAATACCTGAGTGATTCGCTTACCTCATGGGTAAACCTTAATAGGCGACTCGTAAGCCGGTATGGCGAAGCGATATACCTTGAATTTAGTCCGATGGTATATAATGGATCATCCAATATGACTATACGGTACCGCATAAATGAACTTGATACCGCCTGGAAAACCGGCGAAGCAGGTTTACTGATTCCATTAATAAAAACAGAACCCGGTGAATATACTTTTTCAGTTCAGATTATACATAACACGGGTAATGAGCATTCTGATACCTGGGACATGCAATTGATTGTGACCCCACCTTTCTGGAAAACATTTTCTTTCCGGCTATTGGTTTTTATACTCTCCGCTTTTTTAAGTTTCTTCTTTATCCGTTCTTATACCAGTCGCAGGCTTGAAAAGCAAAGGTCTGTTTTTGAACGTGAACAGGCTGTGGAAAAAGAAAGATCCAGGATCTCCGCTGAATTACATGATGATATTGGTGGGGGCCTCACTGCCATCAGGTTAATGAGTGAGATGCTTAAAGACAGTTCTACGGAGGAATCAAGCAGGGTTTTTGTAGATAAAATATCTTCCTCATCTGATGAACTGGTCCAGAAGATGAATGAAATAGTTTGGGCGATGAATATTAATAACGACAATCTTCAGAGCCTGATCTCATATACCCGGGAGTTTGCTGTGTCTTATATGGATGATTTTAATATAGATTGTAAGATTGAATTGCCTGATCAAATTCCCGATCTCCCGGTTATTGGAACCAAGAGAAGAGATATTTTTCTTTTGGTAAAAGAAGCCTTAAATAATATTGTAAAACACGCTCAGGCTACTGAAGTCTTTCTCGATGTCAGGATTGATGAAAATTTACATATTGAGATAGGCGACAATGGGAAAGGATTCGACCTGCAAAAAATCAGAAAGAACAGTAACGGTATGCAGAACATGAAGTTCAGAATAGAAAGGCTGGATGGGCGAATTCAATTTAAACAGGATCAGGGAACAAAAGTTATTTTTGAATTACCACTAAAGAAGTTGGCCGACGCTTAACGTAAATCATAAAAAAAATCCGGCTACGACAAAAGGGTAAAATGTCCGTTTTTACCAGTCCGGTAAATCCATTGTTTTGTTGGTATAATTCTGTCTTTCTTTAATAGAGTGCTACCCACATTGTAAAGAAGTTTTCTTCATTGTGGGTATAAAAAAATAAGGCTGGCTCATATAGTTGAGCCAGCCTTATTTTTAAAAATAATTTTTCAGGAAGGCACAACCAGCCTGAAACCATTTCCGTGAATATTTACTATTTCAATCTTTTCGTCTTCCTTAAGGTATTTCCTGAGTTTTGCAATATAAACATCCATGCTCCTGCCATTAAAATAGGTATCACTTCCCCATATTTTTTTCAGGGCAATTTCTCTTGGCAGCAGGTCATTTTTATATTCACTCAGCATTTTAAGCAATTCGTTTTCCTTTGGTGAAAGCGTATGCATTTTCCCGTTTACAGACAATTCGCGTAGCTTCGGATTGAAATGATAATTTCCCAGATCGTATTCTGTATTGGCAATTTCACGATTCAGTTCTTCGTTTCTTTTCAGGATGGCTTTTATCTTCAGTAAAAGCACTTCACTGTCAAACGGTTTGGTGATATAGTCATCTGCCCCAAGTTTGTACCCCTGGATAATATCTTCTTTCATGGTCTTGGCAGACAGGAAGAAGAGTGGAACGTCCGGATTGATATCACGGATATCTTCGGCAAGTGAAAATCCGTCTACATGAGGCATCATAACATCAAGCAGGCAGAGGTCAAATTTTTCACGTTGAAAAGCAGCCAGCCCTAATCTGCCATCCCGTTCCAGGACTACATCATAATCATTAAGTTCCAGGTAATTCTTAAGTACCATCCCCAGGTTAGGGTCGTCTTCGCAAAGTAAGATTTTGGCTTTAGGATTTTCTGCAGACATGCTTGATTGATTTTAAACAAATAAAAATATTTCGTTTCAGGGATAAAAGAAACAGCCAATAAAGTTTTGTTAAACAAACTTTTGGTAAACTGCCTTTGTAAAGCTAAATCTTTATCCTGTAACGTAACTTTATGGCAAAAAATAAACATGCGCCTCACACCGGAGAATACGTTCAGGAAACTGATTGTCATTGGCGACCGGGTTTTGATCAGGCCGTCAACACCCCATGAAAAGACAGAAAGTGGCCTTTATCTGCCGCCTGGTATCCAGGAAAAAGAAAAAGTACAGCAGGGGTATGTAATAAAAACAGGCCCAGGTTATGCGATCCCTATGCCGGTGGATGACGAACCCTGGAAAACTGATGCCGATCTTGTAAAATATGTTCCCCTTCAGGCCAGGGAAGGTGACCTGGCTATCTTTCTGGTGAGCGGGGCAACCGAGGTAATGTACGCCGGTGAAAAATATTTTATTGTACCACAAAGTGCCATTTTAATGCTGGAGCGCGAAGAAGACTGGTAAAATATCAAACCCATGGCGGTTTTAAATAGATAATATTGCCCATTGGATTGAAGTACTTTTTTTACGATGTTTTCCTGCAAGTAAGAGCGTTCTTAGCCTTTTAACGGAATCTTCAGCGATCTAAGCGGTGTATAATTATTTACCTGCATTCAAAACACTGAAGCCAACTATACTTAACTTCCCAAAAAAAATTGCGATGGCAGATAAGACACAGTTTGAAGAAATTATTAAACAGGGTTATTCTTTCAAAGGTGCCCATTTCCAGCTTGGGGCTGCAATGCTGAATAGCGAGGTATTAACCGGCACGGTTGTTACACTTCCATTAAAGACCATGAACCGCCATGGCCTGATTGCGGGAGCTACCGGAACGGGTAAAACCAAAACCCTGCAGGTGTTGGCTGAAGGCCTGAGTAATGCCAGTGTACCTGTTTTGATGATGGATATTAAAGGAGACCTGAGTGGTATCGCAGCAGCCGGCTCAATAAATGAAAAAATTACAGAGCGCTTACAAAAGATTGGTGCAACAGGATATTCGCCCGATGCTTTTCCGGTTGAACTCATGAGCCTGAGCGACCAGCCCGGTGTTCGTATGCGCAGTACCGTTAGTGAATTTGGCCCGATCCTGATTTCGAAGATACTGGGGTTAAATGAAACACAGGAAGGCGTTGTTTCCATGATCTTTAAATATTGTGATGACCAGAAGATGCCTCTTCTTGATTTAAAAGACTTTATCAAGGTATTGCAGTTTATAGGCAATGAAGGGAAGAAAGAACTGGAAGCATCATACGGCAAAATTTCAACCAGTACAACCGGAACGATCCTGAGAAAAGTAATTGAACTTCAGCAGCAAGGTGCTGACATATTCTTTGGGGAACCTTCATTTGATGTGAACGATCTGTTGCGGATTGGCGACGATGGGAGGGGTATGATCAATATCCTTCGCGTAACAGATATGCAGAACCGGCCTAAACTGTTTTCTACATTTATGTTAGGGTTGTTGGCAGAATTATATGCAGGCATGCCAGAAGAAGGAGATCTTGATCAGCCGAAACTGGTGTTGTTCATAGACGAAGCACACCTCATTTTCCAGGAAGCCACTTCTGCGCTTTTACAACAGATAGAAACGGTAATAAAACTCATAAGGTCAAAAGGGATTGGTATTTTCTTCTGTACACAGAACCCACAGGATATACCTGCACCGGTTCTTAGTCAACTTGGTTTAAAAATTCAGCATGCTTTAAGGGCCTTTACTGCAGCAGACAGGAAAACCATCAAGCTGGCAGCACAAAACTATCCGGAAACAGATTTTTACCAGGTTGATGAGGTACTTACCCAAATGGGTATAGGAGAGGCGTTTGTAACGCTGCTGAATGAGAAAGGTATTCCCACACCTCTGGTGCATACATACTTGCTTCCGCCAGCCACCAGGATGGATGTGCTTTCTGAAAATGAAATACAGAAAATAGTTAATGCATCCTCACTGGTTAAAAAGTATGCAACCCTGATTGACAATGAAAGTGCGTATGAAATGCTGACTGAAAAACTTTCGGAAGCGGCCACGAGAGAAAGCAATGAAGCAGCTGAAAAACAAGCAGCAAAGGGATCAAAAAAATCTTCAGGGGAAGAATCAATTTTTGATAATACCATTGTAAGACAGGCTGGCAGAACTGCAGCCAGTATTATCACTCGCAGCCTGCTTGGTGCATTGGGAATTAGCTCTACAAGCAGAAGAAAAAAGAAAGGATTGTTTGGTTAATCTGGTAAAATAAAAAATACCCATTTACTATTAAAGTTTTTTTATTGTGTTTAGGGCTTCATTTTCAGTCAGTTAACGTTGATTGATATGAAACTGATAAAAATACCACGAAGAGGTTATTTTTTCTTTGAGAAACTGTGTTATCTTCGCTACGGTTTTTCATAGGATATTGGATTTTAAAAACGGGCTGGATTTCTATCCTGGCCCTTTTTTTTTATTTCAACGTGATCTTTCCTTCAGGAGTTAGCCTGATTTTCTCTTCAGCTCCCCAGTCGTCCAGGACTTTCTGAATCTTTTCTTTACTGATTCCCGGGATCAATTCCTTTAATTCCATCAAGTTTCTGTTTTCAACAGACAGTATGTTTTCTAAAGCAATGGAAATTGCCTTGTATTCTTCTGTGGTTAATTCTTTCTTTTTTTGGGACAGGCAAAGGTCACAGATCCCACAGGAAGCAATCTTTTCATCGCCAAAGTAGCGTCCGATATAACGTGCCCGGCAAACAGGTTCCTGTATGTAAGCTTTCATCGATTTTACCCGCTCAGCATAGGCATTTTTTCTTTTCAGATAGGCAATTGCATCAATGTACAGGTCATCCGCTTTAACCCTGTTTTGTAAAAACCTGATCTGGGGTGTTTCCTTTTTAGGGTCATATTGTATGATCCTATTTTGATGCAGTTCCTTCAGGCTCTTTTTTACCAGCTCAATATCCGTTTTAAGTAGCCATGCAATTTGTTTCTCTGAGATGGCTACAGGATTATCGAAAATGCCGCCATAGGTCCTTAAAAGCGTTTTAATGATTGGTTCTGCCCCTGGATTGATGGACTCAAATGCTTCCAGTTCCTCTTTCCCCGTAAGAAATTGAATAGTTGACGGTAAAAATATTTGTTCCTGGTAAGAAAGTATGGATGCCTGTTGCATGGCCTGGAGGGAATAAATAACCTGGAATAAGGGCAGGTTAAATCTTTTTATGAAATCCTGTACATCAAATGCATAACTGCCATCTTCGCCTATACCGCTTGGTAATTGAAGATAATTGGCCAGTGACTGATAAATCTGGCGGATGATTTTCATTGGCGGATACCTCATTTCCGGCAGTTTGTCCATATCTGCCAGGTCGGAAGGGTGATATAACAGTACGGCATATGCCTTTTTACCATCCCTGCCGGCACGGCCAGCTTCCTGGTAATAGTTTTCCAGGCAGTCTGGAGGAGCAGTATGAACCACCAGCCTTACATCGGGCTTATCTATTCCCATTCCAAAAGCATTGGTGCAGACCATCACCCGAATTTCATTCCGGATCCATTTTTCCTGTCTTTCTTTTCGTTCATCCTGCTTCAGTCCTGCATGGTAACAGGCGGCATTGATTTTATGCGCTTCCAGTAAATCTGCAAATTCTTTGGTTTTTTTCCTTGTTTTGCAATAGACGATGGCAGTACCTGGAACTTTTTGCAGTATGTCAACCAACCTGGCCGCCCGCGATTCAACCTGGAAAATGCTGTAAGAAAGGTTCGGCCTTTCAAACGACTGCCGGAAAACAGCTGGTTCTTTAAGCCGGAGTTTATCGGCAATGTCCTGCCTTACTTCTGCAGTAGCCGATGCCGTTAGTGCAAGTACCGGCACCATTGGCTTTTGTTTCCGTATGTCTGAAATAGTCAGGTATGCCGGCCTGAAGTCGTATCCCCATTGAGAAATACAATGTGCCTCATCAACGGCAATCAGTTTAACGGGCAGGTAAGGAAGATATTCGCCAAATAACCTGGTTTCCAGCCTTTCCGGTGATACATATAGAAATGTAAAATCTCCGGAAGCAGCTTTTTGTAAAGTTGATTTAACTGCGGCATAAGGCATACCTGCATAAATTCCTGCAGCTGGGATTTCTTTTTTTTCAAGCTGGTTAATTTGATCCTGCATCAGGGCTATGAGTGGAGAAATGACCAGGCACAGACCATCCATAGCCATTGCGGGTACCTGGAAACATATTGATTTTCCACCACCTGTTGGCAATATCGCCAGTGTATCCTTACCCGAAAGAACCGCAGAAATAATCTCTTCCTGCAAAGGCCGGAAACTGGCATAACCCCAGTAATGCTGCAATATTTCCCTTGGCGTCATAAGATGCAAAATGATGCTGACCTGGACATTTAATGGTGATTATACAACCTTTTTTACAAAGAGCCGGACAGAATTAATTGCCAGCACCACATCACTGAGGCCCATTACCAGCGCTCCAAATGCAGGAGTGAGGAATCCCAATGCAGCCACAGGAATGGCAATGATATTGTAAAAGAATGCCCAGAACAGGTTTTGCTGAATGGTAAGGTAGGTATGTTTTCCCAGGCCCAGGGCTGTTGGCAGCTTTTTGAGTCCCTGGTTCATTAATACAACCTGCGCACTTTGCATGGCCAGTTGTGAAGCATCACTCAATGAAATACCTATAGTTGCTTTGGCCAAAGCAGGCGCGTCATTGATTCCATCACCAACCATGGCGGTGGGCATTTCACGGGTGTATGCGGCAATTTTCTCCAGTTTTTGTGCCGGACTCTGCTCTGCATGAAACGTATCAATATTCAGGGTCTTTGCGATAAAGGCGCATTTAGATTGTCCATCGCCACTTAACATGATAGTCCGTATCCCCTTTTTATGCAGGAATTGAACTACTTCCGCTGCTTCCGGCCTGATTTCGTCCGACACATCAACCCAGCCAATCAGGGCATCATTTTTAAGGATATATACATTATGGCTTGCGTCATCCGTGTGTTCTGATGCAGATTTAAAAGACCCTGCGAAGTATGTATTGCCTTCTTTATCTGTTCCTTTCATACCAAGGCCCTTGATCTCTTCAATAGACTTCCACCGCAGGTCATTCTTTGATTTGAAAGAATTTGTAAGGCAACGTGCTATAGGATGTGTTGAATATTTTTCCAGCGACCAGGTGATATGTTTCAATTCATCTTCTGAAATATCAAATGCTTTTATGGCAGCAACGGTAAACTCACCTGTTGTAAGCGTTCCGGTTTTGTCAAATACCACCTGGCGTATATCTTTAAAGTTCTCCAGGCTTGTTGCATTACGGAAAAGTATACCCGAACGAGCCGCCCGGCCCAGTCCAACAGCAATGGCTGCAGGTGTTGCCAGGCCCATGGCACATGGACAGGCAATTACCAGCACCGCTATGCTGCGCATCAGTGCAGGGGTGAATGAACCCAGAAAATACCAGTTAAGCGCCAGTGTTAAAATCGCAATTCCAATTACGATCGGTACAAATATGGCACTGATCTTATCAGCCATATGCTGCACCGGAGGTTTTTCTCCCTGCGCTTTTTTCACCAGGTTAAGTATGCCGGCAATTACAGTATCATCTCCTGTTGC
>JAHEEX010000254.1 GCA_024640465.1 Sphingobacteriales bacterium
TACGGCAGTTTTTAATATAAGCCCTGTTACCTTCTATTCTCAATCCCACCGCCTGCCCCGCAGTAAATCCTGCTGTATTTTGGAAAGTCAGGTTTTCCGCACAAAAATCATTTCCATAAACGAAAAAAGAGGCACATGTCCATGTATTTAATGTATCGCCATTAGGCAGTTTAGTACCTGCATGATTATCAAATGTGAGTATGGTTGAATACTTATCCTCTCCCACCAGTTTAACAAAACCCTTCCTGGCATCCACCACAATTACTTCCTTATAAATACCCTTTCTAATAAAAATAGTCATAGTATCGCTATTCCCATCCTTTACAGCATCGAGTGCTGACTGTACGGTTTTATAACCGCCGCTACCATCTTGTGCAACGATCATGTTGAACTGGCAAAAACCATTATATGCAGTAATGATGATTAAAATAATCTGTATGGAAATAAACCTGATCATTTAAGCTTTGGTTTTACAATATGCAATGCCAGTTCAGGAATTTGAACCCTTATATCCGATAATACTTCCTGTGCGATCAATCGTGCTCCAAGCTCTGTAAAATGTGTATTGTCTTCTTTCCCATCCGGATAGTTGGGATGCTCACCAGGTTTTAACTGAAGAAAAAGCAACCTGGAATTTTCCATACCAAAATGCTGGTATAATACCTGGCTCCTGGTATCCAGATCTATTAGTACAACTTTTTGTGCTGTAGCTACTTCTCTTGTTAATTGGGAATATACCTGATGCGTTTGCATTACCTTCCCGTCTGCATCAAATCTTCTTCTTCCAACCGGGGTAAGCAATACAGGTATTGCTCCTTTTTCTCGCGCTTCCATAATAAACCTGGTCAGGTTCATTTTGAATGTATCCGGTGTAGCATATCTCTCCTTTTTTTCGACGGATTCATCATTATGCCCGAACTGAATAAAAACATAATCCCCCTTACCGGCTTCATCCATGATCGATTTCCATAATCCCTCGCTGATAAATGTTTTTGTACTCCTTCCGTTCTTTGCTTTGTTGATAACGGTAACAGAAGAATCCCAGAAAAAAGTAAAAGGCATCCCCCATCCTGTTTCCGGATATGCTTTGATCTCTTTAATAGCCATGGTTGAATCACCAGCCATAAATATCCTGATGTTGTTTTCCTTTTGAAAAACAAAACCACATACACTTATAATTAAAAGAATTAATTTATTCACTTTACAAGACTGTTTATAAAAACTTCAATATTGGAATACTGTTTATCCAGTGAACATTTTGCAGCATCTGCCGGATCTTTTGGATCCAGTCCCATGGCTTTCTCCCAGTTGTCTGGAATGCCATCCGAATCAGTATCTGCATGCGCAGGCATCGACACTAATTTGGGCCAGGCATTTACTGTCTGCATATAAGAAGTGCCATGCGGGTAGCCTCCCTGTACATCAATAAATTTACCCGTCCTGTTCTTTACATCATTTATTATCCTTTGATCAAGCGTATCTCTTTTAAAACTGGCACCCGCGTTTTGTAATACATTTTCATATGCTTCAAGAGCTGACTGCTCCTTAATCAATATTGTGGGAAAAGGCTTATCTGTTAATACTTCATTTTTATTTTCTTCAATTTTCCCATCACCAATATCCACACCCAATAAATTATTTTTTGTATAGTTCAACTCCCCATCTACATAATTCCCGGTAACATAAAATTTACCATACCCTATTTTATCTGTTTTTGTAGGATTAACTATGCGGAATTTTACTTTAGTATTGGTTGAAGGGCCATGTTTGTAAAAATTGTTCACCACATTATAGTAACCTGCCTCTCCGCCATAAACATTATTAGCACCCCAATTATAGATCACATTGTTTCTAAATTCAACAAACTCCTGGGTAGCACCTAAGCGTGCACCATTAAACCGCGGTGTGCGACTTGTACAGTGAGCGAATAAATTATGATGTGCAGTTAAATGACTACCGCCCCAAATCCCTCCGTATCCATGGTGTTCAAAGTCTTTATCGCCTGTTTCGAAATGATATGAATAATTCAAGGGTTCTGAAATAAGGTTCCATTGAATTGTTGTGCTGTCGCCACCATATATAGAGAAACATTCATCCGTACTCCAGCTGATACTGCAATGATCTATGATTATTTGGCTTTTTTTTGTTCCGCCAAGAGCATCATCCGCACCGGCGCCATCGATCATTCCTTTATCCTGGTTCTTATCTCCCATCCTGAAACGCAGGTATCTTATAATAATATTATTCCCGTTTAATTTCACGGGATGATCTGCCAGGCAAATACCATCGCCCGGCGCCGATTGTCCTGCAATGGTTACATCCCCACCGATATTCAATGGAGTATTCAGGTGAATGGTGCCGGAAACTGCAAAAACAATGATGCGGGGACCTTTTGCTGAAGCCGCCTGCCTGAAACTCCCGGCCCCGCTATCTTCCAGGCTTGTAACGGTATACGTTTTACCTCCCCGGCCACCTGTTGCATACTTTCCAAAACCCTCTGCTCCCGGGAATGCAATGGCTGTTTCCCCTGGCTGTTGCGTTGTAATCTTTTGCTGTGCACATGCCAGCATTGTGATCATGCAGGTAAGAAAGATATTTAAGATATTTACTTTCACGCAGCTTTATTCTGTCTGATTCAATAAAATAAAGCTGCAATTAAGCAGCTTTATGTATGACTCCCAACTCTAAAAAATTAATACCCCGGGTTTTGGGTCATGTTTTTATTTGCATCCCTTACCGGTTGGGGTATGGGCAACAGTTCTCCTTTACCGGTAACAAATCCTGTTGCATATCTTGCCACACAAGTTGTATTGATAGCTGTTGATAACCAGGTTACACTTGTTGTTCCGGTTGGTGTAGTTGTTGGTGCTGCTTTATACAAAGAGTTTAAGAACAACCCGCCGACATTATTATTATCTGCGTTTGTGTTGCTGAAGTATAACATCCTTGTTGGCAAAACTGTAGTAAGACAATATGCAGGCATTTCAGCCATATATGTTGGATTGGACATGGCAAGCCGGTTAGACATTTTAATCATATTCGCTTTTGATTCCGCAATTGCAGTACCCAAAAGATTCCAACGGATCAGGTCATACTTTCTGATTCCTTCACCTCCCAATTCCAGGGCCCTTTCTCTCACAATCGCCTTAAAGAAATTTGCCTTGGATAGACCTGCCGGTATATCAATTGTTACATCAGGAGTTCCTATTGCTTTACCGAAACCCCTGCGTCTAACTGCGTTAATGGCGTTGTATGCAGAACCGGTTGCACCATTCAATTCATTTTCCGCTTCAGCAAACATCAATAATACATCAGCATAACGTATGACCTGCCATTTCAAACTAAAATATTGTACCGCATTCGTAGGTGATACATTCGGATTAGTTATCCAGTCTCGCCTGTATTTCCCATCATTCATCGCCGTTATTGCCTGACCGATTTTAGTAGTGCCATTAACAGCCACATTATAAGGAGCAATGGTAACATCTCTCCTTGTATCGGTAGAATCAAAAAGATATAAATAAGTTGGTAACGGATTTACACTACTGTTTCCAAGGTTATTCACCCTGGGGCCATTATAATAGCCCAGTTTGGTATCCTCAGCTGAAGACAGTCCAATAGCGCTGGCCTGGAACATTAATTCACCCTGTGGATCATTAACAGCATGAGAACCTACCTGGTCTTTCCACAAAGCCCTGAAACTTGGATTCAATGCATGTTGACCGGATGCGATGATGTCGTTGCATTCATCTTTGGCGATCTGGTAAAATGCAAGGTAATCTGCAGATCTCTGCATGATACCATTGCTCCTTAATGCGTAACCACCTCTGAATAATGCAATCCTGGCCCTCAATGCTTTTACCGCTCCCTTCGTTATCCTTTCGTCGATGGGATCACCAATTGATGCCAGGTCATTTTTCCAGGGAACAAGTGTTGAGGCCAGTTTCAAATCATCCAACAATCGATTATATAATGTATCGCTGGATACCCTCGAAGGAAATGGGTCTGTAAGAACCTGTGTTGCTGCCGGCAGGAAATGTAATGGCAAATCGCCCCAGTTCCGGATTGCTTCAAAATAAAACTGGGCCCTTAATGTTAATGCTTCACCGTACATTCTTTGCAGTTTCTTTTTCTCCTGCTCAGTTCCGCCAGAATACATAGGCATTTTAGGGATATTATCTATACAGATATTGGCAAACTCAATGCCCTGGAATAATTGGTTAAACGGATTAGTTATCTGAGCATTTCCTGATGTGGCTGAATAACGTGCGATATCCCTGCGATCGTTATCCGCACTGCCTGTTGGTCCCTGCATTTCATCATTATCAAGTGGATAATACAGACTCAACCTGATACCATAACCCGCATCACCAACAAGCCTGCTGTATACACCCGAAAGGGCCTGATAAGTTGACGGAACATCCACAAAGAGCGCTTCCGCACTTATTTCTGTAGTTGGCTTTTGATCCAGGAATTTCTCACAACCAACGGTTGCCGTTAATGCTGTTACAACAAAGATGAGCGCCAGTTTTCTAAAATATTTTGTTACCATATTGTCCGTTTTTAGGTAGTGATTAAAATGAAGCATTTATCCCAAATAGGAATGAGCGACTCTTGGGATAGGCTGAATAATCAAGACCGGGTGTCAAAGGATTATTCCTGACATTCACTTCAGGATCATACCCTGTATATTTAGTAAATACCGCCAGGTTATTGGCTGTGAAATAAAAACGTAATTTGCTCATATGCAAACCGGAGATCGACTTGATCGGCAAACTGTAGCCAACGGTCAGGTTATTAATTCTCAGGAATGAGCCGTCTTCAATTGCCCATGAATGCGGATAAAATGCACCTGCGCTTTTCAGGGGCTGCCAGATGGTTGCATCTGCATTTAATAAATTGAGTTGATCCGGATTAAGGCCAACAGCCTGGTTGGAGCTATTCACCCACTGTGCTGTTTGTCCGTCCCGTGTAACAACTTTCCACCTGCCTTTCATGATATCCAGCATATTGGAATTGTTGGAATAGGCATTGGTAAACTCAATTTTATTGGCATTATAAACATCGTTGCCTACGGAGAAGTTAATGAACAAACTAAAATCCCAATTCTTATAGGTCATTTGCTGGTTC
>JAHEEX010000076.1 GCA_024640465.1 Sphingobacteriales bacterium
AAATAAAGTGTTTTCGTCAGAAGATCAGTTCAGACAGATGGTTAGGAGAGAGTTCCAAAAAAGACAAATGGAAAGGCGCCAAATAAATCCTGGAAAAAGAGGCGGCTGATTAACTTTTTTTATCTAATTTTAACTCGGTGTTTTTCATAGGTTAGCAACGGCTGGCTCTGTCTAGGGCTAGCCTTTTTTATTTTCAGCCTGTATCTTTTTATAAAATGATACATTAAAACATCACGTCCGTCCGCTTGATCCTCTTTAATAGACAAAAAGTTTAGTGTTGAACCGCTTGTATAAATGGGGTTTTTGTATCGTGATAAAACAAAAATGTCCAACCTTCTTCCTGTCCTTTGGCCCACCATTGCTGCCGCAATTCCATCGCACGTTTTCCATCATAATCATATTTTGCCACAAAACGATTTTTCATTTGATGCAGCTGTGGCGCTTCATCGCCGCCAAAGAAAATGATTTCATCTCCTTCTTTAATCCAGAAGACCTGGTGAAAAGGAGAATGGCCCCCACTGAGCGCATAATGTATATAGTCATCTATCATACCCTCTCCTTCCAGCAGGATCAGCCTGTCTGTGCTTTTTAAGATTTCCAGTTCTTTGGGCACATAAGAAGGAAGGCCTGTCTCAAATGCAAAATTCATTTCAGCTTTCTGCACATAATACTGTGCATTGGGAAAACTCAGGTGATATTGATGGATATAAGGTTGTTCATTACTCATGCCACCGGCATGGTCTTTATGCAAATGGGTCATCAGCACTTTGGTAATATCCATTGGATTAAGACCGGATTCAACCAGGTTGTGGTGGATCTGTAATATGCCATCGGCACCGGTAAATCCCAGACCGGTATCCAGTAATAAAATGTCTTTTGATGTGATAACAACAAAAGGCTGAATTTCCACCAGCAGGCTACCCCGCGACCTGTCTTTCAACTGATCGTCAGCTGTATCAAATGGAATGAATTTTTTGCTTTGGTCTATGGTGAAACTACCTTCTGATAGTGGAATGATCTGCATGTTATTTTATTAAATCCGTGAAATCTTTAACCGCAAAGAAACAAAGGAACAAATTTACCGCAAAGATGTTTGCTGTCTTTTGGCTGTTGACTCACGACTCCAGTTTCATGACTCCCGACTCATCTCAAAACCATCTGCCGGTCAGCATCCAGCCTGATGAGGATAAAAAGTAAAACAGTGAATGTAATCAACGCTGTACCGCCATAGCTCATAAAAGGGAGTGGAATACCTATCACGGGCACAAGGCCTACGGTCATTCCAATATTGATAAGGATGTGAAAGAAAAGTACAGATGCAACGCCGTAGGCATAACATCGGCTGAAAGTACTTCGCTGTCTTTCTGCAATAAAAATTATCCTGAAGATCATGAAAAGGTAAAGCAGCAGCAGGATAGTGCTGCCCACAAATCCAAACCCTTCACCAACGGTACAGAAAATAAAATCCGTTCTCTGTTCCGGCACAAAATCATACCGTGTTTGGGTTCCTTTCAGCAAACCTTTTCCCAGGAAACCGCCGGAACCAATGGCGATCTTGCTTTGTTTCACGTTATATGAGCTGGCCTTTTTCTTGTCCTCCACTTTCTTAATATCCTCTGGTGTCATGGTTGCAGGATCAATTGGAAAATCCCTGCCAACGGTGGCGTATATGCGCTGAACCTGGTAAGGCTTAAGCACATTATTGAAAAAGAAAGGAACAGCAAATCTTTGTATACCTACGCATACAAACCAAATGGCTACAATAAAAAAGAGTACCTCCCTGTCCCGCTTAATGGTTCTTCGCATGAAATAAATGGCGAGCGCGGCAATCACAGTAAGTATGATGGCCAGTGTGTTTGGCTCCAGCAATAAAGTGGCGATGACCAGGACTGCCAGTGAAAAGCCGATGATCAAAACAGATGAAGGCAATCCCTCCCGGTACATGACCAGGAAAAAGGAAAAATACACCAGTGCCAGGCCCGTTTCGCTCTGCATAATCGTGATCACCGAGGGCACTAAAACAATCGAGGCTGCTATTAGCTGAGATTTAAGTTTGCTGAAATCGGTATCAATACGTGAAAGGTATTTTGCCAATGCCAGGTTCACAAAAATCTTACAAAGTTCTGCCGGCTGCAACTGGAAACTCGCAAATCGAATGATGGATTTTGTACCCTTTACTTCTGTATGAAAAGGGAAAACAAGCAGCAATAATAAAAGCCCAAAGAAATAAAAGAGATTTGCCGTAGCGGTAAAAAATTTACTGTCGGTGAGCAGGATAAATATACCCAGTACAATACTGATGACAAAGAAAAGCGACTGTTTGCCGTAATCGGTTTTCATGGAAATAAATCCCTGTATAATGGATTCATTCCGGTAAGTTGCCGCAAAAATACTCATGATCCCGATGGCAACCAGGATGAAATATAGCCAGACCAATATCCAGTCTACCCCTTTTGATATTTCAGGATTCTGTTCCCTCATCTTTTCTTAAAATGGCTACTGCCTTTATTGAATCATTTTTTTTATCCGCCGGTTTCGGTGTATCCCTTAATGGCAGGGTTGAATTTTTTATGACCGGAATGGTTTTGTCTTTCCGGATATTCGGATCAATTTCAGGCTTATCAGGTGCAGCCGGAATGGCATTATGCAATGCCGAGCTATCACCCATTTCCAGGGCCAGGCGAACCCGGCGGATGGAATCCAACCGCATTCTTTTTTGCTTCACTACCGGAAGAATAATCTCTTTTTCAGCAATACGTTCCACTTCCGCCAGCCTTTCTGTCCGCAAGGTATCGTTCAAATATTTTTCCATCATAAGCGCAGCGATAGGACCAGCCCAGGTAGCGCCGAATCCGGCATTTTCAACAATAACGGCAATGGCTATCTTAGGATTTTCCCGGGGAGCAAAACAAACAAACCAGGAATGGTCTTCCAGTTTTTCCCGCTTGCCATTAATGATACCATAGTTTTCTGCCGTTCCGGTTTTACCGGCAATCGAAATACCGGGTATCCTGGCAACCCTTCCTGTTCCATTTTCAATTACATCCTGCATCCCCAGTTGTACAATTTCATAAATACTGTCTGGTATATGTGTTACTTCATGTCTTACATGAAAAGGATTTAAAATACTATCCCCCGCACCCTTTCCATCAATGCTGTCTACAAAATGCGGTGTATAATAATATCCTTTGTTGGCAATGATGCACATCATATTGGCCATTTGCAGCGGGGTGGCTTGCATTTCCCCCTGGCCAATGCCGAGAAACACATTTGTACAGGAGTTCCAGGAGTTGTTATATAACTTATTATAAAAACTGGTGTCCACAATTAACCCATCGTCCTCACTGGGCAGATCAACACCAAGCCTTACCCCGAAACCAAAAGAGTTCATATAATTTTTCCAATGGGCATATCCTTCATCCACATTTTTATATGCAGGATTGTCTACCGCCAATCGATATACGTTAGAGAAAAAAGAGTTACAGGAGTGTGCTATGGCCAGGCGCAGATTAGCTGCGTGGCCCGACCACTTTTCTGTACATTTAATGGGCCTTCTGCATCCATAATAAGCCCCGTTACAGCCAATACCATAACGTGGTGTTATTACGCCTTCATCTAAAGCGATCAGTGCCTGTGTGGGCTTTATAGTTGAGCCTGGGGGATATTGACCTTTTATGGCACGGTTGAACAAAGGACGGGCTGTATCAGTAAGTAACCAGGAAAAATTTCTTCGGCGCTGTGATCCCGTTAAAAGATTGGGATCATAGGTTGGCCCGCTTGCCATGGCAATGATTCCCCCCGTCTTGGGTTCAATGGCTACAACAGCACCGAGTTTATTCTGCATGAATTTCTCGGCCATCACCTGGATGTCCATATCAATATACGTTCTCAGGTTGCGGCCAGCCTGAGCAGTTGTATCATATAACCCATTTTCAAAAGACCCTACAATGCGGTTCTTATTATCTTTTATCTGGTAACGAACGCCCCTTGTTCCCATTAAAACAGGTTCATAAAACCGCTCTATTCCGCTCAATCCCATATAATCACCTATCTGGTAAAAGTAATTTGTACGCTTGAGGATACTGGAATCAACTTCGCCTATATATCCCAGTAAGTGGGCGGCAGCTTTATACGGATAGGAACGAATGGGCCTGTCCTGCAGGTAAAACCCTGGTTCAAAACGATAAATATTCTCCTGAAGTTTAACAAACTTATCCATTGAAAGGGATGCCTCAAAAACAGATGGCCTGTAACGGCCGTTTTTTATGATCGCTGCAACCAGTCGTTGCTTGAATTCTGCCGTATCAATTCCCATAATACCACATAATCCAATTGTATCGATTCCTTTCAACTGTGTTGGCAGGATCATCAGGTCATGGGTCAGTGTATTCTCCAGTATTGCTTTTCCATTCCGGTCAAATATGATTCCACGATCCGGATAGATGATTTTACGATCAACCGCATTATCTATGGCCTGGATCTGGTACTGGGGCGAAAGAATCTGTAAAATAAAAAGCCTGACAATCAAAATGACAAAAGTTGCCAGGATGATAAGGCGGATTACAGTCTGACGGGATTGATTAAAAACAGGCATTGTTTGTTAGAGAATCGGTTTAACAGTATCAAAAGCTTTTGTGAAATTACGCAACGTTGGTACGGTATCTTGCTTTTCGGTTAAATAAGAGTTCAGTAATGGTGATCAATAACAGGCTGATCCCTGTTGTTGAAAATACTTTACCCAGGAAATACCAGAAATTTCCAAACTCCATCCACTCCAGGAAAACCAGGAAACTATGATGCAAAAAGGTCAATACAAGAACATATATGGTATACTGCATCAAGCCCATACTGGTTACAGATGGCTCGGCATAGCTGATTTCAATTTTTTCCTTGGGCATCATCAGGCTGATCAGAAAAGGCCTGAAATAAGCAATCAACGTACATGATGCCGCATGCAAACCAGGCGTTTTTGTAAAGAAATCAAGCATAAGTCCAAAAAGGAAGCCTATTAAGGTAAGGCCCGGCCGTGGCGTTTTAAATGGAAGCCATAATAAAAAGAGAAAATACAGGTAGGGTGTTATGAACCGGTGCAATGGCGGAATCCGGTTGAGTATAAAAACCTGTATGGCTATAAACAGGGCAAAGCGGATAATATTTTTTAGTAAATCACTCATTAATCTTTTTTAATGGCTTTTTCCAGTTCTTCCATTTCAGCTTTTTGCAGGTTTTTAACTACAAAAGCATACTGGATGGAATAAAAGTTGGTGGCTGTACGAACTTTAAGCACATACGTACTGGTTACCTGGTCATCTGCAACAGATTCCACCACACCAATCACATGGCCAGGCGGATATTTATCAGAATACTGACTGGTGACAACAGTATCTCCCTTATTTACAGGAACGGTCTTTGCCACTTTTGCCAAAGTTACAAATCTTGGATCCTTTCCATCCCAGGTAACTTCCCCAAAGCCACTGCCTTTTTTAAGCACGGCCACAATTTTACTTTGCCTGTGCAACATACTCATCACAACACTCATATTCCTGGAAACATTTACCGTGGTACCAACTACCCCATCCGGGCCAACTACAGCCATGTTGGGTGTTACCCCCTGTGCACTTCCGCGATGCAGCATGAGATAGTTTTGCTGGGAGTTTACTGAGTTGCTGATTACTTTTGCCGGCAGGTACAGGAACTTCCGGTATTGCTCCAATGAATCTATTTTGACCGTATCCGTTATCAATGTATATGCGGAATCAGGCCAGGCGAAATCTGCTTTTAACTTATTCAATAACTCAGCATTTTGCATTTGCAAACGCTCATTCTCCTTTTTAAGGGTAAAATAGGTTTCTACATTATTATACCGGCTGTTGACCCTTCCGGAAAATTCATTTGAAAAAGAAGAGAATACTGATTCATGAAATTTATTATACCGGAATAACATCATTAGGGAAACAACCTGAAGGGTCAGGAAAAATATCAGGTTGAAATATCGGCGGATGAAGAGAAAGACGTTACGCATCGACCCTCCTGCCTCTACTTAAAGAGGTGTTTTTTTGAAGCTGCAAATTATTGAGATTTCTTTTTTCTCCCGAAGAAGTAAAAAAGCATTTTTTAACGCATTACAAATGGGTATCGCTGATAATTCTGCAGCGCTAAACCTGTTCCACGAACCACACTCTTCAACGGATCATCTGCAATATGTACCGGCAATTTTATTTTCTGGCTCAGTCGCTTGTCCAATCCCTTTAATAATGCACCACCTCCGGTAAGATAAAGCCCCCTTCTGTAAATATCAGATGCCAGTTCCGGAGGTGTGGTTTCCAGCGCCTTCAGAATGGCTTCCTCTATTTTAAATATGGATTTATCAAGTGCCTCAGCAATTTCCTGGTAGCTGACCATAATCTGTTTGGGGATACCTGTAACCAGGTCACGACCATTTACAGGCATATCATCCGGTGGAATCTCCAGGTCTTTGGTTGCGGCGCCTATTTGTATTTTGATTTGTTCCGCGGTCCTTTCACCAATCAATAAACTATGGTAGCGGCGCAGGGCCTCCATGATATCTGCTGTGAATTCGTCCCCGGCAATGCGTATCGACTGATCGCAAACAATACCCGCCAGGGCAATTACCGTAATTCCGGTGGTACCACCGCCAATGTCGATAATCATGTTACCAACGGGCTCTTCCACATCAATTCCAATACCCAGGGCAGCAGCCATAGGCTCATGGAGGAGGTAAACCTCTTTTGCTCCGGCTTGCTCGGCACTGTCACGAACAGCCCTTTTCTCCACTTCCGTAATACTGGAAGGGATGCAGATCATCATCCGCCAGCTGGGTGGGAAAAGGGGTTTTTTAGGATAGATCATCTTGATCATCTCCCTGATCATGAGTTCAGCAGCATTAAAATCAGCAATTACCCCGTCTTTCAAAGGCCTGACCGTACGGATGCTTTCATGCGTTTTTTCATGCATCATCAAGGCTTTTTTGCCTACGGCCAGTACATTCTTGGGGTTGTTACGATCCAGCGCAACTATAGAAGGCTCGTTAACTACAATCTCGTCGTTATGAATGATAAGGGTGTTAGCGGTTCCTAAGTCTATGGCAATATTTTGGGTAAACCAGTTAAAAAGTCCCATTGTTTTCTTCGATATTGGTATTAGCGGTTAATGGCTGCAAAATTGTGGGAAATAATCCGAATAAACAACGGCAAATTATTGACTTTATTGACTTTAGGAAGAATTTAATTTAATCAGTCGCCAGATGCCAGTCGCCAGTCGGCAAAAACAGCCGGGGAAGAGTCTGGAGTCTGGAGTCTTGAGTCGTTAGTCAACAGCCAAATGCAGTCGGTAGTCGATAGTCGGGAGCCAAGCAGCCAGATAGTCAAAAAAAATCAAATTAAAATGAAATGGCCCTCTGTTGTTCTTCGCGGTTAATGTATTTGTATTTGCTTCCTTATTCCTTATTTTTTGTTTCTTATTTCTTTTTTTAACCTGCCTTCGGGCTGTTGACTATAGACTATCGACTCCAGACTTGCATTTCAAGGCTGTTGACTAATGACTATCGACTACAGACTAAATTCATACCCGATATCCTTGCGGTAATACATCCCATCAAATTCGATGAATTCAATGATTTTAAGGGAGCGTTTCACCGCTTCAGTGATGCCAGGCCCGTATGCCGTTACGGCAAGTACCCTGCCCCCATTGGTCAGAATAGCATTCTCTTTTTGTTTTGTTCCCGCATGAAAGACCATTACATCATCTTCATTCAGGATATCGAGACCGTGAATTTCAAAACCTTTTTCATAATTGCCGGGATATCCGCCGCTGACCAGCATAACGGTGGCGGCTGAACGATTATCGATTTCAACCTGCATATCCTTTAATGTGCCTTCTGCAACAGCGCGGAACAGATGCACCAGGTCGTTTTTTAAACGCGGCAGAACCACTTCGGTTTCGGGATCCCCCAGGCGGCAATTATATTCTATTACATATGGCTCGTTATTGACACTGATAATGCCAATAAAAACAAATCCTTTATAGTCTAGTTTTTCTTCCCGTATACCACGAATGGTAGGTTCAATGATCCTGGTCCTGACTTTTTCCATGAAAATGCTGTCTGCAAAGGGAACCGGACTTACTGCACCCATGCCTCCTGTATTAAGGCCGGCATCACCCTCGCCAATGCGTTTATAATCTTTGGCTTCGGGTAAAACCAGGTAGTCGTTGCCGTCAGTTAATACAAATACACTCAGCTCCACTCCGGTTAGAAATTCTTCCACGACTACTTTCTTACTTGCTTCACCAAATTTTGATTGCTGGATCATCAGCTCAAATTCGGCCATGGCTTCCACATGGTTCTGTGCAATAATAACGCCTTTACCGGCGGCCAGGCCATCTGCTTTTAAAACAATAGGAATCGGCTGTGCCTGCAGGTAAGTAATCCCCTCGGCGTAATTTTCCAGGTCAAATTCACGGTAAGCGGCAGTAGGAATATTATGCCTGTACATAAACGCTTTTGCAAATGCTTTGCTTCCTTCCAGTTTAGCCGCCTGTGCGGATGGACCTATAACGTATATAGATTTAAGATCAACGTCTGATGTAAAATAATCATATATGCCTTTTACGAGTGGTTCTTCCGGGCCAACAACCACCATGTCGATTTTGGCATCAAAGCAAAACTGTTTGATCGCAGGGAAATCAACAGGACTTATATCTACATTTACGCCGTGTAGTTGGGTGCCCGCATTTCCAGGGGCTATATATAATGAAGTACAATCCGGGCTTTGACTTAATTTCCATGCCAGCGCGTGCTCCCGGCCGCCCGATCCCAATAAAAGGATTTTCATAAAATATTTCCAGGTTTGTGGTTATCAATACTTTCAGTAAATACAGGTTGAAGGTATTTTGCGGGTTTTAACCGCTATGAAAACGCGAATATACCATCTGTGTGCCTGAATCATATATTATATTGTGACGAATGGCAATAAATGACCTTGGAAATAAATCCTTATTTTGGCAGAACCAATACGTCAACCCAGCCATAACAAAACAAACTGTATGAGCCAAACCAACAATTCCGGACACCCAAAAGGACTTTATGTACTCTTCGCCACTGAAATGTGGGAGCGGTTTAACTATTATGGGATGCGGGCCATCCTGATTTATTTCATGACGGATGCTTTATTATTCAGTAAGCCATTTGCATCCAACCTGTATGGTGGATATACCAGTCTCGTTTATCTGACTCCACTGATTGGCGGCTTTATCGCCGACCGTTACTGGGGAAACAGAAATTCCATCATTGTAGGTGGTCTTGTTATGGCACTTGCTGAATTCGTCCTTTTTTTCTGTGCCAGTCTCTACAAATCCTCACCGGAGGTTTCATCCATTTTATTTTATACCGGACTGGGCATGATGATCGTTGGTAACGGTTTTTTCAAGCCCAATATATCTTCCATGGTTGGCCAGTTATATGCGCCAGGGGATAAAAGAACGGATGCCGCCTATACCATCTTTTACATGGGGATCAATGTAGGTGGCATGGTCGGTCCGTTTATTTGCGGTCTGGTTGGAAATACAGGAAACCCGGACGATTTCAAATGGGCTTTTCTGGCCGGAGCAATTGGAATGATCATCAGTGTGATCACCCTTCATTTGCTTAAAAACAAGTATATCGTTAACCATGATAACAAACCCATTGGCGTCGTTCCGGAGCATATGGCTGATTCAAATTCACCCATTAAAAAACCTATGTCCATTGTGTCAATTTTGGGCTTTGCTGTTTTAGTTGCGATTGCCATGGGATTGCTTTATTTACATGGAAAACAAATTTTTGATTTGTCATACCTACTAATAGGGGCATTGGCTTTAATCTTATTTGTTATCTTTTCTGATAAATCACTCACTAAAATAGAAAAACAACGAATCATCGCCATTTTTGTAGTGTCTTTCTTTGTGATATTTTTCTGGAGTGCTTATGAGCAGGCGGGCGCATCCCTCTCATTCTTTGCAGCGGAACAGACAGAGCTCCATATTAATTTATTCAATTTCAATGTGCCCCCTTCCTGGTTTCAATCAGTAAACTCCGCCATCATTGTTTTGTTTGCACCATTGTTTGCATGGATATGGATACAGCTGGGCAAGAAAAACAAAGAACCATCTTCCCCTGCTAAAATGGCCATCGGTCTTTTCCTGCTGGCCATGGGATATTTATGGATCGCATTTGGTGTGAAAGACGTGCTGCCAAATGTAAAAGTGAGTATGATATGGCTCATAGGTATGTATGCATTACATACCTGGGGCGAACTTTGTCTTTCTCCCATCGGCCTTTCACTGGTTAACAAACTGGCGCCTTTGCGATTTGCTTCATTATTGATGGCAGTTTGGTTCATGGCCAATGCTGCAGCGAATGTACTGGCAGGCAAATTAAGCGCTCTCTATCCTCCCGGTCCTGCAGAAATAAAAAAAGCGGGACAGTTTGGAATCGACCTTCAAAATATCCTTCAGGGAAAAATTGTTGCAACAACAGAACAGATCGCCAAATTGAAAGAACTTGAAATACCCTATGCTTTCAGTTCATTCCTTGGTTATTCCATTCATAACCTGTATGATTACTTCATTTTATTTGTTATCATGTCTGGCGTAGCTTCACTTATCCTCTTCCTGCTTACCAGCTGGTTGAAGAAAATGATGCACGGAATGAAATAAGATTCATTTACTAAATAGATACCCGGCAGTAATTTCCTGTCGGGTTTTTTATTACCTTTCCCGTACAACCAAAACGTGCCTGCCATGTCTGAGAAAAAATTTCAACCCTTTATTGCGCCTGAAACGCAAATGAAAGAATTCACCCTCAAAGCGGTTCTCGTTGGATCGGCCTTCGGGATCATCTTTGGTGCATCAACCGTTTACCTTGCCCTTAAAGCTGGTTTAACCGTATCAGCATCGATCCCCATCGCGGTTATGGCCATCGCCCTGAGTAAACTATTCTTACGTACAACCATACTCGAAAATAACATCATCCAGACAACCGGTTCTGCTGGTGAAAGTATTGCCGCAGGCGTTGTATTTACTTTGCCCGGTTTTCTATTTCTGAGTGAAAAAAGCAGTTCTGAATATTTTAATTACCTCACCATTCTCACCCTGGCCATCTTTGGTGGCATACTGGGTACTTTAATGATGATCCCACTGCGCAGGGCACTGATCGTAAAGGAACACGGCACACTGCCTTATCCGGAAGGAACTGCATGCGCATCTGTTTTAAAGGCAGGAGAAAAAGGGGGAGATTTTGCCAGGACGGCATTCCTGGGCCTGGGCTTTGCCGTGGTGTATGCATTCCTCCAAAAAATACTACACTTGATTTCGGAAACACCGTCGTTCATGACGAAGCAAACCAATAAATATTTTCCATCCGCAAAAGTGAGCGGTGAAATCACTCCTGAATACCTCGGCGTTGGTTATATCATTGGGCCAAAAATTGCAGGCATCCTGGTGGCAGGTAGTGTACTCACCTGGTTTGTATTTAATCCCTTACTGGCATCACTCGTTCCCTCAGATGTGATTGCTGCCCAACTTATGAAACTCGGATACCTGAAAGACCTGAATACAGCTGGTGGCCCCGGTTCCTGGGATCCGGTTTCGCATTCATTCAGCGATTATTCCGTGGCAATTTATCGCGCCTATGTGCGTCAAATTGGAGCCGGAGCAGTGGCCGCAGGCGGTTTTATTACCTTGTTTAAAACTATCCCTACCATTGTTTCTTCCTTTAAAGGGAGTGTGGGTTCATTAAAAGGAGGCAGCGGAGAAGCACCTAAAAGTGTTGACAGAACAGAAAAAGATCTCTCGATAAAAATTGTGGGAATCGGAAGCCTTGTGCTGATTTTACTCATGACTATATTGCCCCAGGTTCCAGGCGATACCATTTTAAGTAAATTATTATTAGGAATCCTGGTAGTGGTTTTTGGCGCCTTTTTCGTAACTGTTTCATCACGTATCGTAGGACTGATCGGCTCTTCCAACAATCCCATTTCGGGTATGACCATTGCCACGTTAATGGGTACCTGCCTGGTATTTATTGCAGTTGGATGGACAGGTAAAGTGTATGAACCCATGGCCCTTGTAGTGGGTGGCATGATCTGTATCGCTGCTGCAAATGCGGGAGCAACATCCCAGGACTTGAAAACCGGATATATTGTTGGCGCAACCCCGAAATATCAGCAGATGGCCCTTTTCATTGGTGCTATTGTTTCATCCCTCGCCATTGGAATGACGGTTAAAATCCTGGATACGCCAACAGCCGCCATGCTTTCCCAGGGGATTGAACACGCCATTGGCACGGATACCTATTCCGCACCGCAGGCAACGTTAATGGCTACACTAATTAAAGGTATTTTGTCGTTCAACCTCGATTGGCAGTTTGTCATTGTTGGTGTGGCTATTGCACTGGTAATGGAACTCTGCGGCATCAAAGCATTGAGTTTTGCCATTGGCATCTATCTGCCTTTATCCACTACTTTACCCATCTTCATTGGTGGTGCCATTCGCGGCGTAGTAGACAACCAGCTGAAGAAAAAAGCTAAAGCTGACGTTGAGGAAGAAGAAGACCTGAGAAAGGGAAACCTTTTCGCAACAGGTCTTGTGGCAGGCGGCGCTATTGCCGGCGTGATCGTTGCGTTCCTCTCAGCCAATGACACCATCAGTAAATGGCTGGCGGGTATCAGCCTGGAACACAGCCTGGTTAATGGTTTGGGGCAGAATGGTTACTTTATCCTGGGCAGTCTCCTGTTTGCCTTCATGGCCTTTGTACTATACCGTGTGGCAATGAGCAAAGATAAAGCCCATGTATAACCGCAAAGCCGCGATGGATTAAAGAAACGCGAGGTAGTTGGATTTTTTGCCGATGATGGTGGCATCATCAGCATCCAGCCATTTGTGTAAAACAGTGGCATATACATCCCGGAAGTCTACCTTGTATTGTAGGTCACCGTCCTGGAGATCGGACAAATCCGGCATTGTATTGATCAACCCTTTTTGTTTCAGTCCACCGCTGATGAAAAACATATTGTTGGCGGTACCATGATCCGTGCCGCCACTGGCATTCTGTGAAACACGCCGGCCAAATTCAGAAAATGTAAAAAGTAAAACGTCATCAAAACGATTATTCGCTTTGAGATCCTGTGTAAATGATTTAACAGCGTCATTGAGTTCAGTGAACAGCCTTTTTTGCTGCGCCTCCTGCGCAAAATGGGTATCAAAACTTCCCAGGGAAACATAATACACCTTGGTATTGATCTCGCTGAAAATAAGGCTGGCAATGGTTTTCAGGTTTTGGCCCAGGGAAGTGGCCGGGTATGCCTGCCTGGTTGGATGCAACTTACTTTGCTGAAAAATATAATCTGCCGACGATAAGGTTTCCGCCATGGTTTTATACAGGTAATCCACCGGTGCTTCCTTTCCGGCAATTTTATGTGCTGCGCTCAGATCCTTAAAATATTTTTCCTGGCTACTTCCATATAGTCTCTTAGGATCACGAAATGCCAGGCCTTTCATTTTTTCCCCTTTCAATGCCAGGCTCAAAACATCATCAATTTCCATAGCCCTGGTTGGTTTGTCGCCCGGCTTGCATTGGGCATCCAGGTACCTGCCCAGCCAGCCTGTATCGAGGTATTCCCTGCTGCCACTGGCGGTATGCCAGATATCCATACTTCTGAAATGAGACCGGTCCGGGTTAGGATAACCTACACTATTTAAAATGCCAAGGCTTCCCGCATCATGGAGCTCACGGAAAGCCGTAAGCGAAGGATGCAAACCTGCATCATCATTTATCAACAAAGCCGATTCCTTCTTAATACCCAACTTTGGGCGCTGGCGGAAGTATATATCATTGCGAACTGGTATTACAGTATTCAGGCCGTCATTACCACCAGAAAGCTGAATGATTACCACTACTTTATTTCCAGCCGGAACCGATGATGGTTTTTCAAAGGCTTTTAAAAAATTTGGCACCATCAATGAACCAGTTGCCAATGACCCCAGTTGAATAAAATTTTTTCTTTTCATAAACATACTCCCTTATTGTATTCCTTGTTTCTTAGTGGTTAAGACAATTGATACTCCGGCATGCTCATCATGGCAATGGTCATTGACCGGATATAGTTTTCCCTGGAATCTTTTTCAGCATATTGATTCAACAAATCCAGATCAATCGTTCCTTTAAGAAACAGAACTGAAGCCATTTTTACCGGCAGGGTTTCCTTTGTATCCTTTTTAAACTGATTGATATATACCGGCCAGTCAATATCCACATTTACCATTGCACCAGCTTTTGTACCAACTTTCTTATTTTGTGTTTTTTGTTCCTTATTTCTTATTTCCTGCCCCATCATCACATCATCATCATCTTTTGGCTTTACATTAAAGTTGTCATCATCATGAAGTACCCTTGACAATCTCAACCGATACATTAAAGATGAACTGTCGATCCAGTTTTTACCCCCCGGCCAGCCGGCCACATTGGGTGGATAAAAAAGTACCTGGCCCAATAACCGCTGGTAAAGCAACTGCACCTCTTCCTGTTCAAACTCCATTGGAAGAATCCTGCGTACCCCAACAAGCAATTCCACCGGCGATTTAATTTTTACGCCAATATTTTTATCCGCATAAAACCAGTCGGATGTATAAATATCTTCCAGTAATTTTTT
>JAHEEX010000006.1 GCA_024640465.1 Sphingobacteriales bacterium
TGATAGGCCTAGGGTATTTTCTATTGGTTATTCTGTTGGTTTACAGGCTGGTAAGGTCGTTCGGGGCTATACATAAAACTCTTAGGATTAATCAATTACATTTCCTCGTATTTGTTTTTGCTTTTGAAGTGGTACCGATAATGTTGTTATATAAGGTTTTAATTAAGTTGTTTTAGAAAGAAACTTGTAAATTTGCACAACCATCGGCGGAAATTACATGGTAACAAACGGGATAAAGCACGCGGAACATACCGCAAAGACTATCAAAAAGATTTTAATCACGCAACCCAGGCCTGAATCGGACAAGTCTCCTTATTTTGAACTTGCCCGCAGGTATAAAGTTGAGATGGAGTTTTTCCCTTTCATTAAACTGGAGGCCATTTCTGCCAAAGAATTCAGGAAACAGAAGATCGAAATTCCCCAGTATTCAGCTGTTGTATTCACCAGCCGGAATGCCATTGACCATTTCTTCCGTATATGTGAGGAAATGAAAATCAGTGTATCTCAGGATACCAAATACTTCTGTATATCCGAGGCGGTTGCGCTCTATCTCCAGAAATTTATTCTTTACCGTAAAAGAAAGGTTTTTTATGGCGCAGACGGCACCAATAAATGCCTTTTTGAGGTGATCAATAAACATAAGGAAAATGAACGTTTTCTCTATCCCTGTTCGGAAAACCAGCAGGATAATGAGATTGTTAACTGGCTGAAGAATAATAAATGTGAATTCGCTACTCCTTATATGTACCGGACCATCAGTAACGATGTAAGGGATGTGATGGACAATAAAGCGTTTGATGTAATTTGTTTCTTTACACCAAGCGGTGTAAAAAGCCTGCTGGAAAATTTCCCCGCTTACAGTCAGAATGGTACGCTCATTGGCGCTTTTGGTAACAATACTTCCAGGGCTATTGAAGATGCCGGTCTGAACCTGCATATAAAAGCACCGGAACCACAGGTGCCATCCATGGTGGCTGCATTGGAACGTTTTTTACAGGTTAATGTTAAGTCAAAGTAAGATCGGCTTTGTTTTTATTTGCTTTATCCCAGCTTCTCTTTAATTCAACTTCTTTACATAATAGGACAACCTTTGCAGGTTGTCCTTGTTTTTTATTTGTATGTCGAAACATAAAAACAGGTTAAGTAAGGAAAGCAGTCCTTATTTATTGCAGCACGCTCAAAATCCGGTTGACTGGTATCCCTGGTCTGAAGAGGCATTACAAAAGGCAAAAGCGGAGGATAAGCCGATCCTGGTTAGTATCGGATATGCGGCATGCCATTGGTGTCATGTGATGGAGCGGGAAAGTTTTGAGGATGAAAGTACTGCTGCCATCATGAATAAATATTTTGTAAATATTAAGATCGACCGTGAAGAACGTCCGGATCTTGATCATATATATATGGATGCCGTGCAGGCACTCACCGGAAGCGGGGGCTGGCCACTGAATGTTTTTCTCACCCCGGATGCAAAGCCCTTTTTTGGGGGCACGTATTTTCCACCAGTCAAAGCGTACAACAGGGCTTCCTGGAAAGAAATTCTGACTGGAATTGCCATATCATACCGGGATAAAAAGCAGGAGGTACTGGATCAGGCAGAGCAAATGGTAAAACACCTTCAACAGGCTAATTCATTTGGCATAACAAAGGCACCTGCATTTCAAATTCCTTTTGAAGAGAAATTCTCCCGTCACCATACAACCCAGATCCTGGAGAATATCCTGAAATCGGCAGACAGGGAATGGGGTGGGTTTAGTCGTGCACCAAAATTTCCCCAGACATTTACCATACAATATCTTCTCAGGCATTATCATTTTTATGGAAATGAACAGGCCCTGGCCCAGGCAAAACTATGCCTCGATAAAATGATCTTTGGCGGAATCTATGATCAGGTTGGGGGAGGATTTGCCCGGTATTCAACAGATACGGAATGGCTGGCACCCCATTTTGAAAAAATGACCTATGACAATGCATTATTGATTTCTGTTTTGGCGGAAGCCTATCAGCTCACAAAAGACCCATTATACGCGGAAACCATTAACCATACCATCTCCTTCATGACACGCGAAATGCTTGATCCGGAAGGTGGGTTTTATGCTGCGCTGGATGCAGACAGCGAAGGTGTGGAAGGAAAATTTTATACCTGGACAAAGGAAGAAGCAGATTCAATACTGGGTGAAGATGCAGAACTATTAGCTGAAGTATTTGATATTTCGGATGAAGGGAACTGGGAGGGGGTTAATATTCTTCGGCTGAGAAAAAGTATCACAACAATAGCTTTAGAAAAAGGCATCCCTTTTCATTCATTAAATGATACAGTCAATAAGGGGAGGGAAAAATTACTAAAAGCACGCTCAGGCCGGGTAAGGCCACAACTCGATGATAAGATCATCCTGGGTTGGAATGCCCTGATGAACCTGGCTTTAAGCAAAGCATACTCGGCACTGGGAGATGAGTCGTACTTACAGTTGGCAGAGCGGAACATGATGTTTTTAACTGCTGCATTACGTAACAGGGCAACTGGCCAGTGGTTTCATACGTATAAAAGCGGGGAAGCAAGATTCCCGGCTTTCCTGGATGATTGTGCATTTATGATCGATGCTTTATTGGGTTTGCAGGAAGTTAGTGGAAAATCCGGCTATATTGAAATGGCTGTGGAACTGGCAGAACAGGTGTTAAGCCGTTTTCCGGAAAAGGAATCACCCTTCTTTTATTTTACACCGGAAGGGCAGGAAGATATCATTGTTAGAAAAAAAGAGGTGTATGATGGAGCTATCTCGTCGGGGAACTCCATAATGGCCTGGAATTTGTATAGGCTGTCCATCCTTACAGATAAACCGTCCTGGAAAGAGCAATCGGTATCCATGCTGGAATCGCTCCTTCAGCCAGTTGTCAGGTACCCTAATTCATTTGGTGTTTGGGCTGCTTTTCTGTTGGAACTGGTTAATGGTACCCATGAGATTGTTGTTTTAGGCGATCATGCTTTTGATGAAGGTCGTGTTCTACTGGCAACCTATATTCCCAACAAAATTGTACAGATAGCGGCAAGGCCTGATGAAACCCAGCCGCTGATGAGGGGTAAGACTGCTGAAAACGGAACAACCTGGTATTTATGCCGGAATTATACCTGCCTCCGACCCGTGAAAACACTGCCGGAATTGATGCAACTCCTTGACCTTGGGCGGAAAGATAATGGCATATAGCACAATAACTAAAAACTGCCTGCGTTTATTTGAAAGTCCGGGGCCTTGTGTTCTGGCTTGTTAAAATAACTTTAAGTATCAATTCCTAAAAAATCGCATTTAATATTTTAGTTTATATTTGTCCAAATACCCTTTAATTTTTGTTATGAAAATGAAAAGCCTTCTGCTCAACCTGGTAACACTGACAATCATCACTTTAGTGGTGACTAGTTGTGGTAAACTTGGAAAATCAAAATCCAAGGGAATGCCCAACGATGGTCAACTGCATGGTGTGGTTCCTGGTGGGAAATATACACTGCCCAAACCTCCGGGCATGATCTATATTCCACAAGGTACTTTCCATATGGGTCCTAGTGATGAAGATATCAGTTATGCATTCACAGCCAGGAACAAACAGATCTCCATTAATGGATTCTGGATGGATGCAACCGAAATCACCAACAACGAATATCGCCAGTTCGTACTCAGGGTACGTGACTCTATCGCAGCCAACATTCTTAATTATAAGAAAGCGGGTGGTGATGGTGTTGAAATCATCGACTGGAAAAAAGCTGAAGCAATTAAATGGAGCGATCCAAAGACATTGGAGCAGTTGAATGCGATGATCGTTACCCCGGATAACCGCATCTTTGGTAAGAAAGAACTTGATGCCGATAAGTTGATTTATCGCTCTGAGACTTTCGATTACAAAGAAGCTTCTAAAAGGGAAAACTCTACAAAACCACGTTCACAGTTTATTGTAAAGAAAGATATCAAGATATATCCGGACACACTGGTATGGATACGCGATTTCTCTTATTCTTACAATGAGCCAATGTCTAAAAGATATTTCTCTCACCCTGCATTTGGTAACTATCCGGTTGTAGGTGTTAGCTGGAAGCAGGCTTCTGCTTTCTGCGAATGGAGAACTCAATACCTCAATGCATTTCTGGAGTCTAAGAAAAGGGTAACTGAATCAGATTTCCGTCTTCCTACAGAAGCAGAGTGGGAATATGCAGCTCGTGGTGGCCGCTCACAAGCACCATATCCATGGGGTGGTTATTACCTGAGAAATAAGAAAGGTTGTTTACTCGCCAACTTTAAACCTGGTCGTGGTAACTATCCTGAAGATGGTGGTTTCTACACAGTACGTGCAGATGCTTACTGGCCTAACGATTTCGGTCTGTATAACATGGCCGGTAACGTAGCCGAGTGGACCTCTTCTCTTTATTATGAAGGAGCATATAACTTTCAGCACGACATGAACCCGGATATTCGCTGGAATGCAAAAGAAAGTGATCCTCCACGTATGAAACGTAAAGTTATACGCGGTGGCAGCTGGAAAGACGTTGGATATTTTCTTCAGACAAGTGCACGTAATTACGAATACCAGGATACTGCAAAATCTTATATAGGATTCCGTAGTGTGATAGATCTGCCGCCAACATCGGGCAAGAAGTAATAGACGACCCTCCTTTTCGATCTTTAAATTTTAACTATTAATAATCCCCAGGCTTTGTAAAGTGGTACACTTTGCAAAGTCTGGTATTCCCTGAAAAACAATTTTAAATTCAAAAATCATCAATCATGGCAGGTACATCAAAATCTACTGAAAGACTCACTAACATTATCGTTTGCGTTGGTGCAGCCGTTGTAATCTTCGGTGCATGGGCTAAAATTTTGCACAAGCCTTATGCTGACTTCATGCTTACCGTTGGTCTACTTACAGAAGCATTAATCTTTTTGGTTTATGCATTCTTACCGCCTCCCGGTTCAGAAATGGCTAAGATCGCCGAAGCTTTACCTAAAATGGGCGGCAGCGGAAATCCTGCCCTCGCTTCTATGGATAAAATGTTACTGGAAGCAGAAATCAATCCTGCTAACCTGAAGCGCTTAAGCGATAATTTTTCTAAACTCGGAACAACTGTAGAGAAGATGAGCGATATCGCTGATATGTCTTCTGCTACTGCTGATTATACTGCAAAAACTAAGGAAGCAGCAACTGCTCTTGGAAATATGAAAGATGCCTACACCAGTGCAGCAAGCACAGTACAGCATTTCAACCAGGCCGCAGACAGCACCAAAGCTTTCCATGAGCAGGTACAAACGCTTACAAAGAACCTCGGTTCCCTGAATACAATTTACGAACTGGAATTACAGGATACCAACAATCACCTGAAAGCCATGAACAGCTTCTACAGCAACCTGGTACAAGCTTCTGCAACCATGGAAGGCAGTGTTGTTGATGCCAAGAAAACACAGGAACAAATTGCCCTCCTCGCTAAGAACCTGGGTAATCTGAACAATGTGTATGGCAATATGCTGGCTGCTATGCAAGGTCGTAACTAAACATGTGCCAAACGGCCATCCTGAAAAACCCTAATTGTAAATTTTAAATCCTGACAAGTTATGGCACTACCTAAAGAGCCCAGGCAGAAGATGATCAACATGATGTATCTCGTGTTGACCGCACTGCTTGCGCTGAACGTATCTGCAGAAATTATAAACGCCTTCAAGGTTGTAGATAACAGCCTGAAGCAATCTAATACTGTTCTTTCTTCATCAACCAATGCGATCTACGAGAGCTTCAATGAAATGCTGAAAGATCCAAAGACGGCCGAGAAAGCCGGAATCTGGAAACCAAAGGCTGATAAGTCTCGCGAACTGGCTAAACAAACTTCTGATCTGATCGAGAAATACAAACTCGACCTGATGAAAGAAGCCGGTTATGATCCTTCCAAAGGTGATTCTTCTTTCAAAGAAGATAATATCGATGCCGCTACCCGTTTGTTTGATACAAAAGGGGAAGGCAAGAACCTATACGGCGCCCTGGAAAGCTATAAAGCAAATGTTATGGCTATAGATCCGGAAATTGCCAAAGCATTGGGTAATAAGATTCCCTTGAATCTTGACATACCAAAATCCGCCAATGGGAAAAAACCAACCGGCGACAAAGTGAAAGACTGGACCTACAGCAACTTTCATATGACCCCAACCGTTGCCGCATTAACCATGCTGAGCAAATTCCAGAACGACGTAAAAAATACAGAAAGCCAGGTGGCTACATATTGTGCTAACCAGGTTGGATCTGTAAAAATCATCTACGACAAATTCGTACCGCTGGTAAGTACCAATTCAACTTATTTCATGCCTGGCGAAGAAATGGAGATCCAGGCTGGTCTGGGTGCTTTCAATGCCAGCGTGAAACCAACCGTTACCATTGATGGTAAAGCACTTTCTGTAAATGATCAGGGAGTTGCTGAAACCAAATTCAATGTTGGTGGAACAGGTTCACGTAAGATGAGGGTGAGCGTAAGATATGTTGACCCATCAACCGGCGAACAAAAAGAAACAACAAAAGATATTGAATACACTGTGGGCGCTGCTTCTGGTGTAGCCGTATCTGCTGATAAAATGAACGTACTGTATATTGGAGTAGACAACCCGTTAACCATCACTGCAGGTGCTGGTGCTGAAAAAGTGAATGCTACATTCAGCGGTGGTGCTCTTACAAAAGCCGGCGGAAGTAAATATATTGCCCGTCCAAGTGCAGGTTCTTCCGGAGAACACACAATCAGTGTAATGGTTGAAGGTAAAGCTGCCGGAAAAGTTATGTTCCGGGTGAAGCAATTACCTAACCCGGCTGCCTATGTAGGTAACCTGAAAGCAGGTTCCGTACCATCAGCTAACTTTAAAGCCATGGGTGGTGTAATTGCTAAACTGGAAGATTCTGAATTTGATGCACCTTTTGAAGTTGTTAGTTACAGCGTGGGTGCACTTAGTTCTGATATTCCTGACTATACCCCAATTACAAACAACGGACCAAGGTGGACAGGAAGTGCCGCTACCCTGATCAATAAACTGAAACCAGGTGCTTTGGTGGCCATTACCAATATCCAGGTTAAAGGCCCGGATGGCAGGCTACGTACCCTTCCAGGAAGCTTATCTTATAACCTGAAATAGTTTTTTAACAATAAGTACTGATATTGAATCGTTTATTTTGTACTGTAAATCTATGACCATGAAATTCCAATTGGCTAAATACATATTACTGGTAGCTGCCTTCGGCATGACGGTGACAGTAGCGGACGCACAAACGCGGAAGAAAACTACCCGTAGTACGACACCCGCCAAAAAATCCACTACCAAGAAAACCAATACCAAGGTTTCCAACGCTAACCTGAGTGCTGCACCAACGGATACCTTACCTGTAGTGGCTGTTCAAAAGAAAGACCCGCTCCAGATCGATACCCCCCGCAAATCATTGCGCAATGATGCAGCTATCGAACGTAACCTGGTAAAGGAAAGGACTCCATTAGCGTATGAGCATATCCGTGAGGATGATGCCTGGTACCGCGAAAGGGTTTGGAGGGAGTTGGATATCCGCGAAAAAATGAACCTGCCTTTCCGATATAAAGCAGATGAAGACAATGGTAACCAACGTTTCATTGCTATCCTGCTCAACGCCATCAGGACTGGTGAGGTTTCAGCTTTTGATCCTACTGTTGACGACAGGTTCACTACGCCAATGCCGGCCTCTAAGATTGGTGAAATGATTGCTGGCAAATGTGATACAACACCGGTAATTGACTGGGCAAAAGATCCAAACGGTACAAAAGGGATTTTTAAGGATTCAGTTGTATGCAGGGAATTTAACCCTGATGATATCATAAAATTCAGGATAAAGGAAGAGTGGGTGTTTGATAAAGAATCATCACGCATGTATGCCCGTATCCTGGGTATCGCCCCGATAAAGACCTATGTTGATGAAACCACCGGTACTATCTTAGGTGAATCACCCATCTTCTGGGTTTATTATCCAGACCTTCGCCCGATCCTTGCTAAGTATGAAGTATATAACAGCAAGAACTTTGGTGCTAGGATGAGTTGGGAAGAGCTTTTTGAAAGCCGTATGTTTGCCAGCTACATAGTGAAGTCTACCATCGAAAACCCATATGATCTTTATATTAAGCAATACATTAAAGATGATATCATGAAGTTGCTGGAAGGTGAAAACCTGAAGGATAAGATCTTCAATTTCGAGCAAGACCTTTGGTCATATTAATCTTATCAAGTACGATATATAAAACACGGTGTGTGAACACCGTGTTTTTTTTTGCTCTTTATTTTTTTATAGAAGTACTAAAAGGATTTAGCCTACCTTTTTAATAGAATATAATTTATTTTTTCAAAAAATATTTTTTCAAAAATTGGAATGAAGGATTACTCCCTTATCTTTATTCCGGTTTTTCATAGGATATTGGATTTTAAAAACGGGGCCGGATTTCTATCCAGGCCCCTTATCTTTTTTAAGTGGGAAGTTGAAAATCGAGAATGGAAAATGAAATACACTAACCGCAATGGAATAAGGAATAAGGAAGTTGAAAGTAAGGCCATGGAGCATAACGAACATCTTGTTTTGTAGAGAAGTTGCTATGCTGGGCACCCCTCTCTGGAAGAGAGGGGCCGGGGGTGAGTAGAAAATGGAAAGTGAAATGCATTAAACGCAAAGAAATAAAAATGCTACGTATGGAAATGCTGAAACACAATTTTTGCTTTTGCAGGTCCCACAATTTCTGCTAATTCATCTTCTGTTGCTGCGGAGGCTTTTTTTACAGACCTGAAATGTTGAAGTAATTGATCTGCTGTTTGTTTGCCGATTCCTTTTATTTTTTCAAGTTCATTGGTGAATGTACCGGCACTTCTTTTTTTGCGATGAAAAGTAATGCCGAAGCGATGTACTTCGTCCCTGATCTGCCGTATGAGTTTAAGCGAAGAACTGTTATAAGGGAGTTTTAATGATTCCTTATCCCCTGCGAAAAAAAGTTCTTCTTCGTTTTTAGCCAGGCCAACCAATGTCATCCTGCCAATCAACCCAAGTTCTTCAATACTTTCCAGTGCCGCACTGAGCTGCCCCTTACCGCCATCAATAATAACCAATTGGGGAAGAGAGGATTTGGTATCCAGCAGTTTTTTATACCGGCGAAACACCACTTCTTTCATGGTGGCAAAATCATTGATGCCTTCCACTGATTGAACATTATAATGCCTGTAATCTTTTTTGCTTGGTATTCCTTCCCGGAAACAAACCATGGCTGAAACCGGGAAACTGCCCTGGAAATTTGAATTGTCGAAACACTCAATATGTATGGGAAGGTCCTGCAAAAAAAGATCTTCCTGGAGTTGCAGGAGCAATTCTGATTTATCTGAATCATCATTATTCAGGTAGAGCCTCTTTCTTCTTTTAAGATCTTCCCGGAAGAAATGTACATTCCGCAAAGACATGTCCAATAACTTCTTTTTGTCGCCTCCTTTGGGAATGGTACAATTTACCTCTTGATCCGGATAGTCGATTGAAATCGGTAAAACGATCTCTTTTGCAGTACTGTTAAATTTATCACGGAAATGCCTGACCGAAAGCTGCAGTATTTCTGCGGCTTCTTCATCCAGTTTTTTCTTTAATGAAATGGTCTGAGTATCCACAATGGTTCCATTCCTTACCATCAGGTAATTTACAAATGCCTCATCGTCTTCTTCAGCGATGGAAAAAACATCAAGGTCGCCTAACCTGGGATTTATTATTACAGAATTGGCCGTGTAAGTTCTCAGGTGTTCGATCTTTTTTTTCAGTATGCCTGCTTTTTCGAATTCCAATCTTTCTGCCAGTTCCTTCATTTCTTTTTTGTATTCCTGCATAACCGGAGACAGATTGCCTTTCAACATACTCCGTAATCGTTGAAGCCCTTCATCATAGTCTTCTTCCGTTTGAAAGCCGGCACATGGGCCTTTACAGTTACCCAGGTGATATTCCAGGCAGACTTTAAATTTTTTATTACGGATCTGTTGTTCACTCAAATTCAGTTTACATGTTCTGATCGGTATATGCAAGCGTATGAATTCCAGTAATTCCCGCACCCTTCCGGCGGATGTGAATGGGCCAAGGTATTCGGATCCGTCTTTAATGTATCTTCTGGTCAGGAAAACCCTTGGGAAGGGCTCTTTCCGAATGACGATATAAGGATAGGTTTTATCGTCTTTCAGATCAATATTATACTTTGGCTGGAATTCTTTGATCAGGGAATTTTCCAACAGAAATGCATCTTGTTCTGAGCTTGCTATGGTAAATTCAATATGGTCTATTCGCCTGACAAGTTCATTTGTTTTATGACTGTTCTGGCTCCGGTTAAAATATGAACTGACCCTTTTACGGATATTCTTTGCTTTTCCAACATAAAGCAGTGTATTATCCTTGTCGAAATACTTATAGATACCCGGTTCTGTAGGAATGGTTGATTGTAGGTCCTGGAATGTTTCCGGCTTCATTGGATGTAAAAATTCACTAATTGAAAAAATTGCCAGGCTATTGATTCATATCCCAGCTATATTTTTCCTGCAGGGTTTCTTCGGCTTTATCCTTGTGTGTAACCAATGTAGAAACCTGGAAATGTTTTCCCGCAATCCAGATCATTTTTTGTGTAATGCTACTGTCTCCTCCCCGGGTCATTTTTTCCACATAAATGTTTTTTACTTTATCGGTTTCCGGGTTTATGAAAACATCAATTTTCCTGATTTCAGCGGATGCATCATCTGTTACATAGGAAAAAGTCACCGTATTGATCGTAGCATCCATGAAGACCGTTTCCTTATATTTTTTCTTCAGCGGCTCAATAGTGATATCCGGAGTTAAAAATGATTCTGCGATTTTTCTGAATTCCGGTTTTGCCAACAGTTGGGTATCTGTTTTTTGATCCCTGGTGGTGTATTTAAAAACGGCAATCGGCAGGGAATCAACCAGGTTAAGTTCGGAACGAATAAAAGATCCAATGGGGTAGAAAGATTTATCCTGTTGCTCAAACTTTTTTTCTTCATTATCGGAACAGGCTGCAAGCATTACAGCAAAGAAGGCCAGTAATAGTATTTTGAAATTCATCCTGTAAAATTATTGAAGGCTTGGCCAAGCACAAAATAAAAAAACCATCGGATGGCCAGATGGTTTTTTAAAGCAGTAAAGGTTATTACTTTAATGTTTTTGTTACACCGATCTTAAAGCCGTAATCAATTAAATGCTCTTTGATTGGATATTTTTCTTTGTAACTGGACAGGATCTGATACCTGATCTGTGGGCCAACAACCCATTTAACGGAACCTGTATTGATACTCATGAAGGCTTCTCCGCCTGCATTCAGATTCCATTTGCGGTATAATGAAGGTTCCTGAGCATAATTCTTAAGGTTGGTTGAAACCAGGTATGCCTGGTTGTTTATAACATAAGTTGGTTGTATTGTAGAAGCAATATTGAAGGCCACTTTCTTATTGCCTATTACAGTTAGTTCAACTCCAAGGGGAACAGAGATCATGAAATGCGAATTCTTTAACCAGGTTTTATCAAACCCATTAAAATTCCTATAGTAGGAAACGGTATTGATGGGTTGAGTGAAATTACCTGCTCCATAAGGTGCGATTTCAGGAATATAACTATAGGCTTCAACCTGGTAATTATTTAAATTAAGTTGTAACCCCGCTTTAAGTCTGAAATTCTTTGTAACCGGATACAGAAAAGCAGTACCTAATTCAATACCAACGGAAGGCTTATGTGTCACTGCGTCATTTACATCTGTTGGGAAGCCCAGGTTTGCACTATAAGCAAAACCACTGTACGAATAGTTTGATTTACTTGCTTGCCCAATAAGTTTACGATAACTGACCGTGGGCGACATATACATCTGCCAGCTTGTTTTCTTTTTAACCTTACCAATTCCGGTAATGAGTATCTCCAGTGTATTGCTTATCGGGTTTTCTTTTTTCTGATCAATTTTCTCATCTATGATCTTTGCCTGTACAGTTGCCGTTGTAGAAAAGGGAACAACTTTAGCCTGCATCTGAACTGTTTCGTCAGAGCCAACAACAACGCTGTTATTCAGGTTTGAGGTTATAAGGTCATCAACCGGAATAATATTATTATCGGAATATGCAGGAGTTGTTACAGCATATAATGCTGCTCTTTGCCCATTTTGTTTATCCGCAGCAGATATACGATCAGGGTTTATTCCAGCTATTGTTAATTTTGTGCCCCCGTTAATATCTGAGGTTACCGGAGGTTCATTTGTTTTATTCAGTTCTTCATATATGTCAGCCGGAATTGCTTTATTTTCAAGGGAAGACAAAACAGGGCTGTTCCAGTCATCTATCATGATTTTGGTACCAACACCTATACCCAGCAAGAGCAAGGCTGCAGCCAGAAATGGCCATTTTCGTCTGGGATGAAGTTTTTGATTAATGTTATTCCAAACCTTTTCCGATGGATAAAGCTTGTATTCATCCGACTTTTCCTTAAGAAAATTTTCAAACCCTTCCCTGTAATAATTTCTCTCCATAGGTTGTTAATCAAAGTAGGTCACAATAGAATGCTGCATCTTCGGGTTAAATTAATTCACTTTAGCAGTTGATAACCAACTGGGTTTTTCTTTTGGAATAGGAATGATTCTCTTACGGATCAGGATATCTTCAAGCATAGCTTTAGCACGTGTATATTGCGATCTGCTGGTGCTTTCCTCAATGTCGAGCATTTCGCCAATTTCCTTATGGGAATATCCTTCAATCGCATACAGGTTAAGCACGGTTTTATAGCCCATGGGCAACAATCGTATGCATTCAACAACCTGTTTTGCCTGCAGGATAGAGGGAATGGCATCTTCCCTCACATGTATACTGTTGGCATATATAATATCAACACTTTCCGAAAATTTCTTATTCTTTTTAAGGCTGTTAATACAGGTATGAACCATAATTTTTCTGATCCAGCCTTCCAAAGCTCCACGATTCTGAAATTGCCGGATCTGCATAAAAACTTTAATAAAGCCTTCCTGCAGCATATCTTCCGCATCCTCTCTGTTCTTTGCATACCGATAGCAAACCGACAACATTTTGGGACTATACATATGGTATAATTCCTGTTGCGCGGAGGCATCATTTTTTATGCAACCCTGAAGCATGGCTTCTTCTGTCATGAAATCTTTATTGATTTCTTGTAATTTAGACATTTTTTATTAACCGCATGCTGCTTGTTGTATTAATTTTTTTATCCTCCTCATTAGAAAAAATCTAATAAAATTCGATAAATCTTTGAAAAAATGAAAAAGGGCCTTCTTTATGTGGCCCTTTTTCAATATCAAAAGACATTATTTCCTGCTTTTTATACGTAAATAGCTGTCCAGGATTCCGGTTGATTAAAATCCTGCCCTGACTGATACCAGGAAATTCCTTCCCGGAGCGGAAAAGCCGGATGCAAAATATCTGTAGTTCCTGTCCAATATATTTTCTAAACCAGCCTGGATTTGAAATTGTGGATTTACCTGAACACTGGCCCTAAGGTTCAAGGTTACCCATCCCGGTATACCATCAGCTGTAGCATACTGAGGATTATCTTCCCCATCTGCATTGTATTGATCCAGTTTTTTTCCGCCGTTATACAGTGCAAAAGCTTCAGCCATAATGATCTTATTACGGTATTGGATACTCGTTTTTCCAAATATCGGTGGAATATGATCCAGTGGCTTTTCGGATACATTTGCCCCAACCAATTTATACGTTCCGTCGGCTTGTTGCTGGTAAATGGCAGTTGTTTTTTCCGGATCTGTTTTAAACCTTCCGTAAGAATAATTGATTGTTGTAAGAAAAGAGAAATGATCATTCAGGTCTGCACTGATGGCCGCATTAAAACCATACAGAAAAGCCTTATTGATGTTTTGGTTTGCAACAACCTGGCAATTTGCACCATTATATAATATCGAATCCTGGCCGTTAAGGCTAAAAGGAGCAAGTCCCATGGCATTTCTAAAAATCGTATAAAATGCCCCTGCCTCAAACTTGATCTTTTGTGCGAGGAGATAACTGAAATTGATATCTCCCGTATAAGTATATTCTGGTTTAACGTCAGGATTGGGAACAACAACCCTTTGAAGAGCGGTGCTGGATTCGAATATTCTGGCTACATCATCAATATTAGGGGCCCTGAATCCAGATGCCAGTCCAAATGAAAGCCGGGTGGCTTCTGAAGGCAGGTAAACCAGTCCCAGGTTGCCTGTCAGCGCAGCCGGGCTTTGTTTAATGTCAGTTACAGGGAGGTTGAAAAAAGAATTATCGGCAATGGTTGAATGAAGATTATTGGCCTGGAACCTAAGTCCATCGTTAAGAATCCACTTGCTGTTTTTGAATTTATACAGGTGTTGCGCAAACAGCCCAAATGAATTCATGGTATTATCGCCATTTGGATATCTCGTATCCAGGTTCGACAAGGCTCCGGTTTGAAGATTTGTTCGGTCTGCTACGGATTTTAATTTATTCAATTGTGCGTCTGCACCTAAAGTGAGCTCATTGTTTCCAAAGACTTTCCGGGTATCCAGCACAAATCCTGCAACTTTTATTTTTTCACGCCTGCTGTCAAAGCGGTCGTATCGCCTGTAGTCCCTTGTTTGCCTGGATTCTTCTATGTCCTGGTAACTGGCGGTAAATCTTAGCTCCTGTATGAAGCCATTGAGCTTTAAGGCTTCTAACGTATACGCGTACAAGTTTCTTTTCTGCGGCCCGTAAAACCATTCTGCATATCGAAGAGTACCGCTTCTTACATCCTGCAACCTGTCGTAACGGGGCACATTACTGGAATTTGAAAATTGAAGGTTCACTAAGTGATTTATTTTTTCTGATTGTTTGTACCTGATTTTCTGCATGAAGTCCCACTGCTGATATCCGGAAAATTTCTGCACACGGTCATCTGGGTTTTTAACTACAGAATCTATAAATGATCCATTGGGTTGTGTAACATATGTACTTCTCCTTCCGAAGTTGGGATATTTATCAGGGTAATTATCACCCATTTTCATATCGTCAAAATCACTGTATGTAAAAGAAGTCAGGAAACCCAGTTTTCCATAACCAAGGTTAAGATCGAAGTGCCCTGTTTTTTCATTATTTACAGTACTATAGCGGCCAAACACATTGCCTTTAATGAGTAAGTTCTCGCCTGGTCCGGCTAATGTTACCGGTTTTGTGATCATATGAATAGCTCCCCCCAGTGCATCACTGCCGTACATAGTGGATGAAGGCCCATACATGACTTCTACACCCTGCAGCATGTTTTGGTCAATCGTAATTACATTCTGCAGGTGCCCTGCCCGGTAGATCGCATTATTCATACGTACGCCATCAACCACAAGTAAAATGCGACTTGCCTCGAAGCCCCTGATCACAGGGCTGCTGCCTCCCTGTTGGCTTTTTTGTACAAATACATTCCCTGTGCTCGATAAGAGGTCCCCGGTATTTTGGGCATTGACTTTGGCAATATATTTAGATGAGATGAGGTCTATTTTCTGAACAATATTCTTTTTTTTCTCGGTGAATTTATTGGCTGAAACCACAACTTCATTCAGTTGAACAAACCTGTCTGCAGAATCCTGTTTTTTATCTTGCGCAAAGAGGAAAGAATGGGGTACTATAATAAATAACAATAACTTAAAAAGTATTTTCATAATTTTTTGTTGGTAGTATAATAAAAAATGGATTGCCTTGTCTTAAGACAATAATAAAAATGCTGATTTGTAATATGGATTATCCGATATTATCCGGTGGCTTTGCAAGCAATAGCAGGTATGGGTCCCTGAGTTTTATATCCGGGAGTGTGGGATTATAAGTAAAATCAATAGAGATTGAAAATAAATCAGCAGATGGCAATCTGGTTTTTTCCGCCAGCTGTTGAATTAATATCTGGTAGATGAATTCCTGCTTTTGTTTATTGTCTTTTAATGGGTTTTGCAGATAAATCAGCTTATGTTGAAGGCTTAATTCCATTTCATCAAAAAGACCGGTCGCTTCTATATATTCCCCTGTGTGCTTAAAAGATTTAACGTCAAATAATTTTCCATCAACAATTAATTCCTTTCCTTTTTCAATCCAGGTAATATTTTTTTCAACGATTTTAATAGTTTGTAATGATTGCTGTTCAAGCTGCTCTTTCATTTCATGCCGGATAATAACCTGTTGGGCAAGAAAAAATACAGCAATAAAAGCAGGTATCATTACCAGCGAAAGTAATGTGATAACAGAAAGCAACTTATTTTTATAAAGGGTCATTTATTTAATCAAAATATTTCCGGTCATTTCTTTCGGGATCGGAATTCCCATCATGGTGAGGATACTTGGTGCAATATCGCCCAGTTTGCCGCTTTTAACAGAACCTTTCCAGTTTTTATCTATAACGAAAAGAGGTACCGGGTTTAGTGTGTGAGCGGTATTGGGACTGCCATCTTCATTGATCATGTAATCTGCATTACCGTGATCTGCAGTTAGAAAAACCACGTAATCACTTTCCAGGGCAGCTGTTACAACCCTCTCTACACAACGGTCAACTGTTTCAACAGCTTTTATCGCAGCCTGGAAATCGCCTGTATGGCCAACCATATCAGCATTGGCATAATTCAGGCAAATGAAATCAGCCGTTTTTTGCTGTATCTCCGGAACGATAGCATCAGTTAATTCAACTGCACTCATTTCTGGTTTAAGGTCGTATGTTGCTACTTTAGGTGATGGTTTCATGATCCTTGATTCACCTTCAAAAGGGGTTTCCCTTCCACCACTGAAAAAGAAGGTTACATGGGGGTATTTTTCAGTTTCTGCAATGCGGATTTGCTTGAGGCCATGATCAGCCAGCACTTCTCCCAAAGTGTTTGTAAGGTTATCATTCCTGAATATGACACCAACATGCTGAAAAGTTTTATCATACTCAGTCATGGTAGTATAGTTCAGGGATAATTTTTTCATCCCAAACTCAGGCATATCTTTTTGAGTCAGTACTTCCGTGATCTCCCGGCAACGGTCTGTCCTGAAATTAAAGCAGAAAACAGCATCGCCATCTTTTATAGTTGCAATTGGTGCGCCATCTGTTCCGGTTGTTATAATCGGTTTGATGAATTCATCGGTAATATTCCGGGCATATGAATGCTCCATTTCTTCCAATGGATTTTGTGTATGTACACCGGTACCGTTAACCATCGCATCATAGGCCAGTTTTACCCGCTCCCATCTTTTATCCCGGTCCATGGCATAATATCTTCCTGTGATGCTGGCGATCTTTCCAGTTGTTTTATCAAGGTGCTGCTTCAAATCCCGGAGAAAGGGCAGCCCGCTTTTCGGATCCGTATCCCTGCCATCTGTGAATGCATGGATGAAAACATCTTCCAGCCCATTTTGTTTGCAAATACTGGCAATGGCTTTTATATGATCAATGTGTGAATGTACCCCTCCATCGCTCACCAATCCAATCAAATGAAAGGGTTTCTTATTTGTCTTGGCGTAAGCAATAGCCGACTTAAGTGCTTCATTTGCAGCAAATTCACCAGAACGTATGGCAACATGGATACGCTGCAGTTCCTGGTAAACTATCCTGCCGGCGCCAAGATTTAAATGGCCAACCTCACTGTTGCCCATCTGGCCATCGGGGAGACCAACATCTTCCCCACATGTAACCAGGGTTGTATTGGGAAACCTTGAGTATAAAGATGTTACGAAGGGTACATTGGCCTGTTGAATGGCGTCGGCAGATTTTACTTTGCCCAATCCCCAGCCATCCATAATGATCAGCATTGAACGTTTTTGTTCCATGCCTCAAATTTAATTCATTTAAGGGAAATAGTCCCTGATTGTCAGGGAGATGATTATGATTATACTCTCGAAATTGGGCATTTAGGGGCTTTTTCTGCCCCTGAATAGGTGTTGATAATGAGTTGTTTAGGATATTAAAATTGGCTAATGGGGTATTACCGGCCGCGGAAAGTATTCGGTTATGCTCAAACGTAATGGGAAGTCAACGCATACAATTTCATGATTAATTATTGAGTCTCAGCATGTATAAAATCGATTTTTTCATTTCTGGCACATTTTTGGGATATAGTAAAATTCTACTAGATAAAGTTGTTTTATTTAAGAACCATATTAGTCCTTTTATTTGCTACGGCCCTTTTTTCATTTGCATCGTCAATAGATGAAGTGGTGTCTGCTATCAAGGTTGGAGATGCATCTCGCATGTCTAAATATTTCGATAACATGGTGGAAATATCCATCAATGAAAAAAGCCATGGTTACAGTAAGAGCCAGGCGGAAATGGTACTTCGGGATTTTTTTTCCAATAAAGGCGTCAAAACATTTAAAGTGACCCACCGTGGTAACAGTAATGACTCCGAATATTGTGTTGGCAGCCTTACAACAGAAAATGGAGAATATAGAACAACCATTTTTATGAAAGTAAGGGGCGATAAAAAACTAATAAATAGTTTGATATTTGATATGACGACAAGATAAAGTCATGATACCTGATCTCTATATTTACCCTGCCCTGGCAGGGTTTTTTATTTGCATATGGCCAGCATAATTTTTGTGTAATCAGCCTGGCTTTTCAATTTAAGTCTCCCATGCCGGCTTCTTTTATTTGCACCACTGTTTGAGAAAAAATCTTTTATATCTTCAATTTATGAAATCATTTGATGAGCAACTGGAACATCTTGTCCGCGAAGCCATGGCTGAAGATATTGGCGATGGGGATCATTCAACATTGAGCTCGATACCCTCAGAAGCAGTGGGAAAGGCGATACTCAAAATAAAAGAAGACGGCGTTCTGGCAGGTGTTGCCGTGGCTGAAAAAATATTCAGGATAAAACAGCCTGATATAATATTCGAAGCACATAAACAAGATGGCGATGAAATGAAAACGGGTGAAACTGCATTTGAAGTGGAAGCCCTTGTGCACACCATACTCCAGTGCGAAAGGATTGTCCTGAATTGCATGCAACGGATGAGTGGCATTGCAACACTTACACGAACATATACCAATAAGCTGAAAGGGTACCATACCCGGGTTTTGGATACCCGTAAAACAACCCCAAACTTCCGGCTACTTGAAAAAGAAGCAGTGAGGATCGGCGGCGGCATAAATCACCGCTTTGGTTTATACGATATGATCATGCTGAAAGACAATCATATTGATTATGCAGGTGGCATTGAAAAGGCCATTAACAGGGCCTGGCAATACATAGAGTCTCAAAAACCGGGGTTGAAAATTGAAGTGGAAACTAGATCTCTGGACGAAGTAAAGCAGGTAATTGATGCCGGCAAAGGGAAAGTATTTCGGATTATGCTGGATAATTTCAAACCGGAACAAATAACAGAAGCGTTGAAATTAATTGATGGCAGGTTTGAAACGGAAGCGAGCGGGGGCATTAATTTATCTAACCTCGAAGACTATGCGAAAACAGGTGTTGATTATGTAAGCGTGGGGGCATTGATACACCAGGCAAGAAGCCTTGACCTGAGCCTTAAAGCGGTAAAAGGATAAATGGAAAGTCCAAAATGTAAAATTGAAAGTAAAGACAAAAAAAGCCATCAATGAGCAAAAAGCATAAAGCAGATTCATCAGGACTGGTTTACAGTACTGATCCAAATTTTCAAAAAAGGGAAGAGGAAAATAATGCGGAGACCCTGCCGCCTGCAAAACAGAAATTACGCATGCGGCTGGAAACAAAACATCGTGCCGGAAAAGCGGTGACTATAGTAGATGGATTTTCCGGTAAGGATGAAGACCTGCAGGAACTTGGTAAAAAATTAAAAACGCATTGCGGTACAGGCGGTTCAGTCAAAGACGGTGAGATCATCATCCAGGGCGACCAAAGGGAGAAAGTGAAACAATGGCTGATTAAAAATGGATATGGCGTTAAGTAAGAAAAAAAATACTTAGCGTCCTTATTTCTTCGCGGTAAATGTATTTACCTGCCGCTTTAATAATCACAACAATATTCATCGATCCTCGCTTCTTTGTGCTTCATTTTATTCAACACGGCTTCAAACTCAACAGCTTTATATCCTTTCTTTTTTTCAAGTTCAACGGCTTTTTGCTGGTAATATATGGCGCTGTCTCTTTGCCCGGTTTTGTATAATAATCTGGCATATGTATCTAATGAGGCTGCAGACTCATAAAATTCAAGGGATCTGGCCGACCATTTAAGTGCCATTGCTGTATACTTTTCCGGAGGGTTCATTTTGTAAACAGTAAAAGCGCCGTTGTTAAGATCGTTTGCAAAAAATTGCACTTTTGGTGCATAAGTTATTGTTCTTTGTACGCCGATTCGTCCATTGCCTTCTGAAGAAACGCCTGGTGGCAGGTCTAATGGAGGCGGGGCAAAGGCTTGTTGCCTGGTTAGCGAATCCATTTTTTTTATGGAGTCTACTCTTATTCTCATGTAATACTGATCATAAAGTCTTGTTGCAAACAAAAGGAAATTGGACGTATCCTGAGTTGACCGATAGTACTCCATTAAATGGAAATTGTACAACCTGGTTTTTTCCATGCTATTGCTATTGACACCTGCGGCAAAATTGGCGGTTTGGTAAGCAAGCATGATATTCTTTTGGTCAACAGCTTTTTGGCGGGTCTTTGCTATTATCAGATTATTTATGTTTATCCTTGTTTGCAAATCCATCCTATACCATGCTTCATTAAACCTGTCATTATTAGATCTCATTGCTGAGTCTGCATAGGTGTTGAGTACAGGAGCAAAGCGGGCAATTTTCTGAATTTGGGTGATGCTCTGCAATGAATCTTTAGGCAGGGATCGAACATAGTCGTCAAGTACTGGCCCGGTCTCTTTATTCAGGTTCTGCCTGAAATAAATTAACTGTTCCAATAAAGCTGTGTTTCTGTTCCCGGACTCATATGCTTTTTCAAATGTTTCAATCGCCGCTTCATCATTCAGTTTGCTTTTTGCCGCATCGATCATTTGTACATAACTATTTGCAAAACTGGTTGACCCATTGTACCGATAAATTATTTTGCCGGATGGTGAGAAGAATAAAAGTACCAGGCCGCCAGGTGCATTATACTTTTTTGCCAACTGCTCCCAATCAATCTCGCCGGAATTATACTGTACGGCAATTATTTTTTCTGCTGAAATTTTACTGTTCACTGTAGCTGATCCCAATCCTTTTTCCGCAACTTCATTACACTGGATACAATCCTTTGAGGATAGCTGGACCATTAATATCCGTTGGTCTTTTTTGGATAATTCCTGCGCCTCCTTAAAAGACATTTTACTGAAGGAGGTTTGGGCAAACAGCGAAGAGAAACTTAAAGTAAGTATAAAGATTGAAAAGTGTTTTATCATATTACTGCTATTTGTCATTCAGCATCAAGAGAAAGTATTGAAATTAACCATCACATTTAAAATAGAAAGGCAAAACCCCTGAAATATTTTTTCAGGGGTTCAATACATATTTTCATTTTATTCTTTGCTTTTTAAACAGCCTTTAACCGCTAAGTGGCAAGGAATATACTGAGAAACGTTTCGTTCTCTCTGCGCTTATTGTATTTGCCTTTTATTTTCGATTTTCCACTTTTAATTTTCCATTTTTACTGTCCCTGCGCCAAACTATACGCTTTCTTCCCTCCCCACATATTCAATATTTCTGTGGAACAGATTTTGAAGTCAACAGAGAGCCTCTTATATAATTCAATTATATCTATCTGCGTCAAAGGAGCATCGCCAATACTTTCAAATCGACAACGATACTGATTCACCAGGTTGGTAAAAATGGAACCCTTCGGCCAAACCTGTGTACCACGATTGCTGATGGTAACCAGTTTGAACAGGTCTAATGTATGTTTAAGACATTTATCTGCAACAGCAGTTGGCTGCTCAAAACTTTCAATAAACATATCCACACCTACAATCACTTCTTCTTCCATCTCTTTGCTCATAATGAGCGGGTTTTTTTCCAGTTTAAATGTAGTTGGCGTTATAGGTTTATTTGGCCAGGTAGGTTTTCCTCCCTGTGCCGGTAGCTTACCAAAGTTTGAGATAATAGCATTGGCGAACTCAGTGGTATTGAGTGCCGGAATAGCTTTATCGCCGAAGTCGCCCGTATGTATTCCCTGTTCAAGTGTATACAGTAATGCGTTCTCAATGGTTGCAGCACTTTCCATCAGGCCAAGGTGACGTAACATGGTAAGGCCGCTCAACAAAAGCGCTGTTGGGTTTGCTATATTCTTGCCCATAATATCCGGAGCTGTTCCATGCACCGCCTCAAAAATGCAGATATGGTCGCCAATATTGGCTGATGGTGCAAAACCTAAGCCGCCTACCAATCCGGCACAAAGATCACTAACAATATCTCCCTGTAAATTGGTTAATACAACCACATCAAACAGGTCCGGGCGGGTAACCAGTTTCATACAGAGGTCATCAACAATAACATCATCGGCCTTTAATTCAGGGTATTCTTTTGCCACTTCATAAAAGCACTCGAGGAAAAGTCCATCGGTGATCTTCATGATATTGGATTTATGGCCACAGGTAATGCGCTTTGCATTTTTCTTTCGGGCCATTTCAAAAGCGTATTTAATTACCTGCATACTACCAGGGCGGGTTATGAAGCGGCGACTAAGTGCTACGTCATGAGTAAGCATATGCTCAATGCCGCCATAGGTATCTTCAATATTTTCCCTGACGATCGTAACGTCTATATGTATCCCTGCTTTGCTGAATACGGTATCCACGCCATGCAGGGTCTGAAACACCCTTTTATTGGCATAAGTGTTCCAGGTTTTCCGGGCGGTTACGTTTACACTTTTCACTCCTTTCCCTTTAGGCGTTTCCATCGGACCTTTAAAAAGGATACCCAGTTTTTCAATAGTTTCCTGTGCCTCAGGAGTCATTCCATTGGAAAAACCTTTGTCAAAAACCCATTTACCCATGTCTACATATTCATACTCCAGGGGTACTTTATTGGCTTCAAAGATGGATAAAACGGCCTGCATAATTTCCGGACCTATTCCGTCGCCTTTGGCAACTGCTATTTTCATGTTGGCTAAATTTTGCTGATTGATTAATACCCGGGGTAGGGAAGTAAGGATAACCACCTGGGCAGGTCAAAATTAAAGGCTTAATTGGGATTCAAGCTCCTTTTGTAAACAAAACTTATAGCTAAGCGTTTTATTTTTTTGTAGTTTTAAGTTAAATCCCGTTAAGTATGGTGTCAAACGTTACGGAGGGTGTAAAAGTAAGTGTAGAAAGCTTCTACCAGCAGGATTATTCCAATCCGGTCAATGGCGAATATATGTTTGCATACAGGGTAACCATCGAAAATAATAACCCTTTTCCGGTTAAATTACTCCGCCGCCACTGGCATATTTTTGACAGTAATGCCGCTGAAAGAGAGGTTGAAGGCGAAGGGGTGGTAGGTATTCAGCCCCAGATTAATCCGGGTGAACAATATCAATATATCAGCGGGTGTAACCTTAGAACCGAAATGGGGAAGATGTATGGCATCTATATAATGCAGAACCTGGCTAAAAAGACTGAATTTGAGGTAAATATCCCTGTTTTTCATATGATTGTGCCCTTTAAAATGAATTAATTAACAACCCTGAGCCAAAGGATTTCTTACCTTTGCATTCGGTCCGGGAATGGGCTACTGGAAAAATTTCATAACTGTTCAGTGCAGACTTATGCCTGTTTGTGTCTTTTTCCCGTTATTATATTAAACAATTTAATCAGTCAACTCGCTGTTAGTAGCAGTTTTATTAATCAGTCATGTACAAAGTAACATTCAACAACAAAAACAAGGTTTTTTTCAATACGCTTAAAGCATCTGTAGACAAATATTTCGAGGAAAATAATCTTAAAAAAACAGGAAACTGGCGCCTTTATCTCAAAACCGCCATACTTATCCCTGCAGCAGTCGGTATCTATTTAATGCTGCTTTTTGTGCCAATGCATTGGGCAATAGCCGTTTCCCTTTGCGCCATTTTAGGTGTATCGATGGCTTCCATTGGATTCAATGTGATGCATGATGCCTGCCATGGCAGTTTTTCCACCCGTTCATGGGTTAATGAAGTTTTTGGATTGACGCATAATTTCCTGGGGGGTAATGCATTCCTCTGGAAACTGAAACATAACATTGTGCATCATACCTATACGAATGTAGATGGCATTGATGATGATATCAATAATATGCCTTTTATGAGGGAATGTAGTACACAGCCATGGAAGCCGATGCATAAGTTTCAGAGCTATTATATGTTTATCCTATATGGATTTACATCTGTTTTTATGTTCTTTATGGATTATATCAAGTATTTCACCCGTAAAGTATATACTACACCTATTACCAAAATGGAAACTAAGGACCATGTCCTTTTCTGGACCGGTAAATTATTTTTCATCGCTGTATATATCGTAATACCTATAGTTACGGTGGGCTGGATTGCATGGATCATTGGATTCATTGTTGTTCAATTTGCACTTGGGCTAACACTTGCCCTGGTATTCCAGTTAGCACACGTAGTTGAACATGCTGAATTTGAAGCGGCAGGTATTGAGCCTAAGAAGATTGAAAATGAATGGGCCATTCACCAGGTGAAAACAACCGCCAACTTTGCTGCAAAAAATAAAATTGTGACCTGGATGGTAGGCGGACTTAATTACCAGATTGAGCACCACTTGTTTCCCCGGATCAGTCATATCCATTATCCTGCTTTGAGTAAAATCGTTCAGGATACCTGTCAGAAATTTGATCTCCGTTATAATTACTTTCCAACAACACGTTCTGCTATTGCTTCTCATTTCAGGTTTATGAAAGAGATGGGGCAGCGGCCGGCGGCATAGGGAAGAAGGAATATTTAATAAGGAATAAAGAATAAGAAATAAGGAATTAGAAAGTCGGTGCAAACCGGCTTTTTTTATGCTATGATGTTTTCATTCTTAGCGGTTAAATATTACCGGGGTTTATACTTAGAATCATTTAGTATAGTCTTAGCATCCACTGACAGTAAGTCTTTGAGGCTTGTTTTGGGATTTTTATCCATATAGGCCCGTACAATCTGACGGCCAGTATATAAGGCAATATAGCCGGGAGATTCATCACCTAATTCCATCGTCTTTGGACCATCGCCCACGTAAGATTTGATCTTTTGTGCATCTGTTTCAAAGAGCAGGTTATTTTCTGTAAAGAAATTCCAGATCAATCCTTCATTTTTTTCCGCCCCTTTCAATTGATTCGCTGTATAACCGATCTTAAGGGAGTCTGGTGTGCCCGGCATCAGCTTATCCAGGATATACAATCTTTTTCCTTTGTCTACCATCAGGTCAACCAGGCTTTTATCCGTTGATAAGCCAGGGAAAATATCATCAATTAAATTTTTCATACAGTTTACAGGTATATATGCCGGATCAAATCGACGGGAAATATAAGCGGGGTAAAGCCGCTGTCCCTGCTCACTGGTATATATAACCGAATTGCTGCCGAGGTGAAGTTGCAAGCCAACCGCCAGCGCTTCAGAAGTGATGATATCCCCATAGCCGCCTGTACGACCTTCCGCATAGGCATCCAGCGGCCCAATGAAAGTGATTAGTTGCTTAGGTGCCTGGTACTCGGGGAAATAATACTTCAGGTATTGTAATCCCTTTTTTATAGCAGCCTCCGTTTTATTGAAATCTCCTACGGCCAGATCTGCTGAATCCTTGATGGGGCGGTAATCTGATAGGAACCTTTTCATGGCATAGTATTTCATGCCGGAGGTATCCATCATGGGTATGCCCAATATTTGCTCGGTGAATTCCATGGAAAATCGTGGATATTTTTTAACCAGGGCATCAAATGACGATGACAGATTATTGGTGTCCATTGCAAAAAAGTCTTTCTCAAAACGCAATGTTTGAAGATCAACTTTGATATTGGATACATCAGGGGTTTTATCCCCGGAGCCACAAGCGGCAAAAAGTATTGATAAGGCGAGGATCGGAAAAATATTTCTCAACATAGAACTTGTTGGTTTTACGCGAATTTCATCAATTACCGCCACTTGAAAAAGTATTCTGACAGTCAAAAAAATTAATCCTGGCAAATAATGGCCTGGATAATAAATACCAGCTGCTGTTTTCAAGGAAATCTGATGCAGAATACGGAAATTTGATCCATGAAAATTTTTCTCGCACAGCAGAATTATCATATTGGAAATTTTGAGGCCAATACTAAGCATATTATTGGCGCTATCCAGGAAGCTAAAAAGGCTGGTGCCGAACTGGCCGTTTTTACGGAATTAAGTGTCTGCGGTTATCCACCCCGTGATTTCCTGGAGTTTGAGGACTTCATCCAGCAATGCGAAGCATCCATAAATCAGATCAAAGCACATACTTCAGATATAGCAGTCATTGTTGGGGCACCGGCGAGGAACCCAAAAGCAGAAGGAAAGGACCTTTTCAATGCAGCCTGGTTCTTATATCAAGATGAAGTCAAAGCCATTGTGCATAAAACGCTTCTACCTACCTACGATGTATTTGATGAGTACCGTTATTTTGAACCTGCATTTGAATGGAATGTGATTTCCTTTAAAGGGAAAAAGATAGCACTTACCATTTGTGAAGATATATGGAACCTCGGGGATAATCCTTTATACAGGATTTGCCCTATGGATCAGCTGATGCCACAGAAGCCGGATATAATGATCAATATATCGGCATCACCTTTTGACTATGATCATGATGAGGATCGAAAAGAAGTGGTTCGTTTAAATTGTTTGAAATACAATCTCCCCATGTTTTATTGCAATGCCGTTGGCTCGCAAACTGAGATTGTTTTTGATGGAGGCAGCCTGGTTTGTGATGCGGCAGGGAAAATCGTTAAAGAGATGAAGTACTTTGGGGAGGACTATTGTACAATCGACAGTAGCCAGTTGACAGTTGACAGTTTACAATTGACCGGGGAGAGCAGCACGTCAACCGTCAACCGTCAATCGTCAACCGAGATAGGTCAACTGTCAGCTGTCAACGGTCAACCGATTATGCTGGAAAAAGACATGCGGGTGAAGAAGATCAAAGACCCGCATATGATCATTCCATACCTGACGGCGGAACATAATATAGCGCAGATTTATGCCGCTTTAATCCTGGGCATAAAGGATTATTTTTCCAAGATGGGATTTACGAAAGCCATCCTGGGCAGCAGTGGGGGTATAGATAGTGCAGTTACCCTGGCACTGGCCTGTGAGGCACTGGGTGCCGAAAATGTGCGGGCGGTTTTGATGCCTTCGCATTTCTCCACCTCACATTCAGTTGACGATGCCGTTGCGTTGAGTAAGAACCTGGGCAATCCTTATGATATCATCCCTATAAAAAATGTGTACGACAGTTTCCTGGATACGCTGTCCCCGTTATTCAAAGACTTACCTTTTGGGATAGCCGAAGAAAATATCCAGAGCAGAACAAGGGGTAACCTGCTGATGGCGATTTCAAATAAGTTTGGCTATATCCTGTTGAATACTTCCAATAAGAGTGAACTGGCAACAGGTTACGGTACTTTATACGGAGATATGGCCGGAGGTTTGAGTGTTTTGGGAGATGTATATAAAATGCAGGTTTTTGCTTTGGCAGAATACATCAACAGGGATCGCGAAATCATTCCGCGAAACATAATAAGTAAGCCGCCGTCTGCTGAGCTCCGGCCTAACCAGAAAGACAGCGACAGCCTGCCTGAATATGCTATTCTGGACAAGGTATTATTCCAATATATCGAAAGAAGGGAGGGGCCAAAGGAGATTATCGCTTTGGGTATTGATGCAGCCCTGGTAAAACGGGTTCTAAAACTGGTCAATACCAATGAGTATAAACGAAACCAGTTTTGCCCGATCATTCGGGTGAGCACCAAAGCATTTGGGGTTGGCCGCAGGATGCCGATAGTTGGGAAGTATCTTGGATAAAGAATATATAGCACAACAGGATTCTGCAAATTTAATATCATAAATATTTTCCGATTATCCAGTTTGGCAAAATCATTGCAATGTATATCCCGTAATTTGCAACTCTTTAAATCCCTCTTATGGCGCAAACCGCAGAAGATATCCGGCTTTTAAATGAAAAAATACAGTCCGCAGCAGGTTTTATTGATAAAATGGAATCAGAGATCGGCAGGGTAATTATCGGCCAGCATTATATGGTCTCCCGCCTCCTCATAGGCTTACTAAGTAACGGACACGTATTACTGGAAGGGGTGCCGGGGTTGGCGAAGACTCTTTCTATTAAGTCGATGGCACAGGCCATTCATGCCAAATTCGCCCGTATACAGTTTACCCCGGATCTGTTGCCTGCCGACGTGATTGGTACCATGATCTATAACCAGCAGACCCATGAATTTGTGGTCAGGAAAGGGCCCATTTTCGCCAATTTCATCCTGGCAGATGAAATCAACCGCGCACCTGCCAAAGTTCAAAGTGCATTGCTGGAAGCCATGCAGGAAAAACAGGTGACCATTGGCGAAACCACGCATAAACTGGATGAACCTTTCCTGGTACTGGCTACCCAAAACCCGATAGACCAGGAAGGCACTTATCCGTTACCGGAAGCACAGGTTGACCGTTTCATGCTTAAAGTGATGATCGATTATCCTTCCAAGCAGGAGGAGAAACTGATTATCCGGCAGAATGTACAGGGGCTTAAGTTTCCTTCTGTTAACCAGGTGGTATCAGTGCAGGAGATTATTCGTGCCAGGGAACTCGTGAGGGAGATCTATATGGATGAAAAAATTGAGAATTACATACTTGACCTCGTTTTTGCTACCCGCAACCCCGAGGCATACAAGTTGGAGAAACTCAAACCATTGATCGCCTATGGCGGATCACCAAGGGCGAGTATAAACCTGGCATTGGCCGCCAAGGCAAATGCGTTTATACATAAGCGTGGGTATGTAATACCCGAGGATGTGCGGAATATTGTTAAGGATGTGATGCGTCACCGGATTGGTTTAACATATGAGGCGGAGGCTGAGAATGTGAATGTGGAGAATGTTATTGACCAGGTGATGGCGAAAGTTGAAGTTCCATAAGCTTAAACGCAAAGAAACAAAGAAAACAATTTTGTTGACGACAGCCGAAATAATCAAGAAAGTTCGCGAGCTTGAAATAAAAAGTAAAAAGCTCTCGGCACACCTCTTTACGGGGGAGTACCATAGTGCTTTTAAGGGACGGGGCATGTTGTTCAAAGAAGTACGTGAGTACCAGGCCGGTGATGATATCCGGTTTATCGACTGGAACGTTTCAGCCAGGTTTGGCCATCCATACAGCAAGATGTTTGAAGAAGAACGTGAGCTGACCATGATGTTACTGGTGGATATCAGTGCGAGTTCATTGTTTGGTACAGTGCATCAACGTAAGAAAGATTTGATCACGGAGATATGCGCCGTACTCGCATTTGCAGCCACCAATAATAAAGATAAAGTTGGGGTGATCTTTTTCAGCGATAAGATCGAATTTTATATCCCGCCCAAAAAAGGCCGCGACCATGTTTTATATATTGTAAGGGAACTCCTTACCATGGAGCCAAAAGGCAAAGGCACCAACCTGAATGAAGCTGTTCGGTTATTTAATAATTCAACAAAGCAGAAGAGCATTGCCTTTATACTGAGTGATTTCCTGGTGGAGAATTATGATGATGCGCTTAGGGTAGCAGGAAGCAAGCATGATGTAATTGGTGTGAAAGTATATGATAAGATGGATATGCATCTTCCCAAAATCGGGTTGGTACAAGTGGAAGATGCTGAAACAGGCACTCAAACATGGATCGATACAAATGATAAAACCGTTCAGTATAATTATGCCACCCAGTTTAATGCAACTGAGGAAGCATGCAGAACAAGCTTCAGGCGTGCCGGCGCTGATCTCATTTATATCCGGACAGACGAAGATTTTGTAAGGCTCTTGCAGCAGTTTTTTATGAAACGAAAATGAAACCACAGCATTAGATATGTTTTTGATTCCCAGATTTTATTTGACCCGCCTGTTTTGTTTCGCTTTGATATGCGGGGCAGGTCAATTTTCTGTTGCACAGGATAAACCTGGGGTCAGTCTTACCTCTTCGGTTGACCGTAACCGTATTGTTATCGGGGAACCATTCATCCTGAGCCTGGAATTGCGTTTCCCGGAAAAGACCAGCCTGACTAAACTGCCGGAATTGCCGGACAGCATAGCTCATTTCGATTTGCTGGAAGAACTTAAAAAGGATACTACAGTAAGTTCCGGAGTATATTCGATTAAGTATAGTTACCGTCTTACCAGTTTTGATTCCGGTCACTGGGTCATTCCTTCCATCAACATGGCTGCAGGTAAGAAAGTTGTAACATCTGATTCAATGGCTATTGATGTATTGATGGTACCCCTGGAAGGTAATAGCTATAACGATATTAAGGATATTATTGAAGTGGAATCAACACCATTTGACTGGAAAAAGTGGGCAGCCATAGCCATTACTGCTATTATCCTGATTGCCGGAATAGGGTACTTTCTTAAAAACCGGAAGAAAACAAAGCCTGTTCCCGGAGAATTTGACAGCAAGCTCAGCCCGCTGGAACAAGCCTTGCAATCGCTCAAAAAATTAAGGGAAGAAAATGCGGTTGAAAAAGGGGAAGCAAAGAAATTTTATTCGGGTTTGTATGATACGATGAGGATATACCTTGTAAGACAGTATTCATTGCCGGTAATGTCTTCCACAACAGGTGATATTTTAATAAGCCTTAAAGGGGATTATCTTGCAACTGATGAATTGGCCCGTCTTGCTGAAGTGCTGCGCATAGCCGATGCCGTTAAGTTTGCCAGGTATCCTTCTTCTGCTGATGAATCCATTAGATCTGCAGACCAAATGGAAACAATTATCCGGACCTTAAACACACAAAAAAGCTGAATTTGTTAAACAGGTATTTACAGGATGTTGAATTTGCATACCCGGCGGTATTGTTCCTGCTGCTCCTGGTGCCCATACTTGGTGGCTGGTATATCAGCAGGGTCAATCGCCAGGCTGCATCCATGCGTGTGTCTTCTTTGCAGCGTTTTCATAATACTTCTTCCTGGAAAAGAACTTTCCGTCATCTTGGACTGGTCTTTCGTTTATTATCCATCGCCTGCCTGATACTGGCATTGGCCAGGCCTCAAACCTTCAATGATGAAAAACGGGCTGAGGGCGAAGGTGTTGACATTGTTTTGTGTATTGATGTAAGCGGAAGTATGCTGGCGCAGGATTTCCAGCCTAACCGGCTTGAAGCAGCCAAGGAAGTGGCCGCGGAATTTGTAAGCAACCGACCTACTGATCGCTTTGGCCTGGTAATATTTGCCGGTGAAAGTTTCACACAAAGCCCCGTAACTTCTGATCATGAAGTGGTACGCTCACAGATTTACGGTGTACGAGGGGGCTTTATGGTTGATGGAACGGCTATTGGTTCCGGACTTGCAACCAGCCTAGACAGATTAAGGAGCAGTGAATCTAAAAGTAAAGTGGTTATCCTGCTGACGGATGGTGAAAATAATGGCGGACTTATTGATCCCAAAACAGCCAAAGAGATGGCAAAGGCCTTAGGTATCAAGGTTTATACAATAGGTATCGGGTCTGAAGGTTTTGCACCTACTCCGGTGCAAACACCTGGTGGTGAAATCATCATGCAACAGGAGAAAGTGAATATTGATGAAAAACTGCTGAATGAAATTGCCAAAGAAACCGGCGCAAAATATTTCCGGGCAAGGGGTAATGAAAGCCTGAAAGAAGTTTATAAGGAAATCGATCAACTGGAAAAAACAAAGATTGATATTACATCTAATCGTCGTTACTCGGAAAAATTTTTCCCTTTTGCTTTCGCTGCCATGCTGTTTTTGTTTCTCGAGCAATTACTAAAATATACGATATTCAGAAAATTCCCTTAAGTAGTTGCACTGTTATGTTATCCTTTCTCAATCATTTTGTTTTGATCTCAAAGACATATTAATCCTTAATTTGCAGCATGACCGCCCGAGTATATAAATCAACCGGAAGCTGGTACCTGGTGAAGGACGAGAAAGGAAAGTTTTACCAGGCAAGGATAAAGGGGAAATTTAAAATAGACGACATCACTTCAACCAATCCGATTGCAGTTGGAGATATAGTTGACATCGATCCGGAAAATGAACTGGAGGATACGGTGATGGTTTCAGGTATTCATGACCGTAAGAATTATATCAATCGCCGTTCTCCGGCCAATAAAAGGCTGCATCATATCATCGCTTCCAATATCGACCAATCACTGCTTGTTGCCACATTGCGGGAACCCCGGACATCACAGGGCTTTATCGACCGTTTCCTGGTTGCCTGTGAATCTTTTCATGTACCGGCGATTGTGGTTCTTAATAAGGCAGACCTTTTCCGGGAAAAGGAAAAAAAGCAATATGAGGCATGGAAAGAAATGTATGAGGATATTGGGTACACTTTTTTGTTGACCAGTTCCCAAACAGGTGAGGGGATTGAGACATTACGTTCTTTACTTAAAGATAAAACGACCCTGATGAGCGGCCATTCCGGCGTTGGTAAATCAACACTCATAAATTCGTTGCTTCCGGAACTGGAACTGAAAACGAGGGAAGTAAGCGGGTGGAGTGGAAAAGGGATGCATACAACCACTTTTGCAGAAATGTTTGACCTGCCCTTTGGCGGAAGTATCATTGATACTCCCGGTATGCGGGAGTTTGGCCTGGTGGATATTCCAAAGCAGGAATTATCCCATTATTTTCCGGAGATGAGAAGGGTGCTGCATGATTGCCAATTCAATAATTGCCTGCATACCGATGAACCCGACTGTGCCGTCAAGGATGCCGTTGAACAGGAAATAATTTCTGTTGACAGGTACATCAGTTATTGTACCATACTGGAAAGCTTAGAAACGCCCGATTGGTAATTACCTAACCTGGGTCAGCGCTTTTGCCAGTTCCATAACGGCATCGTTATCCTTTTTTTCCGCTTCCCTGCAATTGCGGGGGAAAATGGAAACGCCGTCGTAAATATTGTAGTGAAGGGTCAGCTTCTGACCTTTAAAGATGAAATCCCAGTAAGACGTATCTGAGTCATCAATCTTATTGGTAAAGCGAACTCTCAGTTGATCAACCAGTACATCGGCGATCTTGTAAAATTTATCAAATCCGCAGTTTTCAGCTATTACGGCCTCGGTACAACCGTAATCGTTTCTTAGGGTAAGGGTCATATGCTTGATTTTTGGTGTTGCTCAGGCTTTGAACTTCTTGGCCTTCGGCACCTTATCACCGTTCAGGTATCTTTCGGCTCCTACATTCTGCCCATTGCTAGGGCAACCATATTTAGGAGAACAAGACAAAAAGAAAGACACTAATACAGTTCCAAGGGCGGCCTTCATCAAATAATTCTTCATCATACTTGACATTCGGATTAGGATATTGTTTAATTAAAAATAGAAATCGAAAGGTTTTTCAGGAATTGTCTTTGAACCAGCTGCTGTAGGTCAGGTAATTGTTGGCGATCCTGTTGATCTCTCCATCAATCAATTCGGGGGATATGGATTTCACTTTCTTTGCTGGTACCCCGGCGTATATGCTCCCGGGCTCCACAATGGTATTTTCCAAAACAACTGCTCCGGCGGCTATAATGGAATGATTACCAATTACTGCATTGTCCATCACGATGGCACCCATTCCCACCAGCACATGATCTTCGATCGTGCATCCGTGTATAATGGCCAGGTGACCAATGCTTACACTATTACCAACGGTTGCGCGGGTCTTTTCGTATGTACAGTGGATAACTACTCCATCCTGGATATTGACCTTATTGCCGATCCGGATGGCGTTAACATCACCCCTCACTACAGCATTGAACCATATACTGCACTCATTTCCAATGACTACGTCGCCCACAACGGTAGCATTTGGCGCAATAAAGCAGTTCTCGCCGAACTGGGGATGGATTCCTTTAACGGGCAAAATAATTGGCATTTTTAACTAATTTAACATAAACTAAAAAAATGGTGCTTACGTTCTAAAGTTATTGATTTCTATTTCTATTCCTATTCTTATGAAATATCCCAGACCCTATTTTGTTTTTATTTTCTTTTTTTTAATAACAGTTTCCACCAACCAAACAGGATTTTCCCAGGCAACAAATAATTCGCTTTTATGGCGAATTAGTGGAAACGGGTTAAAAAAATCCTCATTCTTATTTGGTACAATACATGTACAGGACAGGAGAGTCTTTAATTTTTCTGACTCCTTATACAATTCCTTAAACACGGTTGAAGGTTTTGCTATGGAAGTCCATCCGGATTCCATGGCACAGGCGATTTTTGACATGATCGGTAAGCAAGATCAAAAGTTGTTGAAAGAATCCATGCAAAAAAAGGACTATGAAAAAATTAAAGGAAAAATCAAACAGAAATATGGAGTAGATCCTGAAAAACTTACCATTAGTCAGGCAAGGGCACTAAAAAAGAAATCGGGTGATACAGAAAAAAGGGAAGATGACATGCCCTCCATTGTTGACTTATACCTGTATAGTATTGCCAAAGACCAGGGCAAGCAAATACAGGGACTTGAGCAAATGGACGATCAGATCATGCTTTTTGAAGATATTCAAAATAGTTTTCAGTCAGTTGATTTTACAAATGAGCTTCCTGATGAAAATAAGTTTTTAGAAAAGATGATCCAAAAATACAAGGCTGAGGATCTGAATGGTATTAAGGAAATGGTTAGCCTTATGGATGAAGAGTCGCAGGAGAAGGTTTTAATTAATAGGAATCGTTTAATGGCAGATAAAATCGACACCCTTGTAAGGGAGTTGAGTTATTTTACTGCCATTGGTGTTGCACATTTGCCGGGTTCGACCGGTGTTATTGAATTACTGAGACAGAAAGGTTATTTAGTTGAACCAGTGATATCGCAAACAAAATTGCCAGCCGGATCCTACACATATAAAAAGAACAATAAATGGAACTTATTTGCTGACCCGCAAGGTAGTTATGAGGTTATGATGCCGGGTATGGTTATGCCAGTGAATACAGGAAGCCAGGGTTTTATTTTGAATGCACATCTGGATCTGACCAGGATGAAAATGTATTATATCTCATCTCTTCCTGTTTCTCCTGACAAAAGAACAATTAACCCTGATACACTTTTACAGTTGTTTGCCAATCAGTATATGAAGTCTCAAAAGGTAAAATCAACTGAAAGAAAATATATTATAGTCAAAGACAGCCTGAAGTGTGTTGAATTAATTACCAAAGAGGCTTCCAGTGATTATTGGATGCGTTTGCAAATCATATTGTTTGCTAATAAAGTGTATATAGTAGGTGTTGGGTCCCAAAAAGTTCAGGAACTATCTGAAGCAGACTCAGAGTATTATTTTTCCATGTTCACTCCTGTAAATGAAAAGCAAAGTTTTACGCTGCATCAATTTGATGACCATGGTTTTGAAGTAAGATTGCCAGGGAAGGTGGAACAGAATAAAATTAATAACCAGGACTCTACTATATCGGCATATCAGTTTCACAGTGTTGATGCGGAAAAAGGAATTTTTTATATTGTATTAAAATCATCGGCAAATCCAACATTCATAATTAGCAGTGATTCTGTATATTTTAATTCAATAGCAGAAGGATTAAAGACAAATCTTGGATATTCAATACAATATTCTGCAGATACCATTGTAGGAAAGAATAAAGCAAAAGTATTTAACGCCATCGATCCTAAAACCAATGTAATTTGCAAAGCTTTATCGATAAAAAGAGGAAGTCAGGTATTTACTTTAATCGCTATTGCGGATAAGGTAGGAGTAACAGAAAGCACAGAGATTCAGGCATTCTTTAATTCATTCAATATATTACCATACCAGGCTAAAAATTGGAATAAACAAATGCTGCCTGATCATTCTATTGAAACATGGGGCCCGGGCAATATAGTTATAAAAAACAACTCCAGTGAGTTTTCAGAGAGTAAACAATCCGGCTACTATATGTATGATCCAGAAATGGCTGTAACATATGATATAACCAGCGATACACTGAATTCATTCTACTTTTCCCACAATGATACTGCGCTATTGCACACCTGGATGAGTGAGTACGTTTTTGAATCACACCCATTAATTTCTTATCGATATTTTCATCATGGCAGGATGCCTGCAGTGGAAGTGGTCACAAGGGTAGCTGATAGTCGCACTATTAAAAAAGTTTGGATCCTGCTCAACGGCTATGTTAAATATTCCATCATTGTATTCATGCCGGAGGAGTTTATGGAAGAAAAAAATCAGCTACGTTTGTTTAATGAGTTAAGGTTTATAGAAAGTAAAGATCCGGGTATAGTTTTACACCAAAAACCTTCCAAACTATTTGATTCATTGACCAGCAAGGATTCGGTCTCTGCTGAGCTTGCTTACAATGCACTTACTGAAGTAAGCTTTACAAAACAAAATTTCACGGATCTACTTGGGTTCGCTTTATTGAACTATCCAGCCGACAGTTTACACTACACGTCAACGAATGAAAGGCTTTTTAATATTATGGAAGGCCTGGTAGATGCTTCACATATTAATCTGATGAAAGCCAGTTATCTTTCAATTAAGCCAGACCAGGCAGACAGGTATTTTAATCTGCTTGAGTTGATGGCTGCAATCAACACAAAAGAATCATATGAAGCTATACTGAGCCTGATGGAAAGCAAATTTCCCAGCGGCAGTAATCCAAATGATTTCCTTTTGAAACTGAGGGATTCTTTGGCATTAACTAAAATAATATATCCGCTGCTTTTAACACATGCTGCCGACAGTAATATTGCATTGCCCTTGTTTCGGATACATAGCCTTATGCTTGAAGCTAAAATGGTGTCAAACAGTGATTTGGTTCCCTATGAACATTTAATTGAGAAAGCGGTTTCTGATATTTATTCGTCATTGATGCAGAATCCCGAAACAAAAAACTGGTGGTATACGTACAACTTAATTGAAACTTTAGGAAAGTTAGACAACCCGAAATGGGATGAATGGCTAAACAGGTTTTTATCGGTTGCGCAACATGACATTCAACTTGTAACTGCTTTAAAACTTATTGAAAAAAATAAACCGGTCCCAAAGAAAATCTGGCAAGAACTTGCTGCTGACTCAAAAATAAGACTTGAATTATACCGCTCTTTAAAAGAGCAGAAAAAAATTAATCTTTTCCCGGAAACTTTCCTGAACCAACGAGCTTTTTCTGAAAGCCTCCTGTGGGAAAATTTTGATGATGAAGAGCCGGATGAAATTCAATTCATAGAAGAGCAGGAAGCTTTGTATAATGGCAAAAAGTTTAATTTCTTCCTCTATAAAGTAATCTTTAAATATGAAGGGGAGACTTCAACCTATTTAGGCATATCTGGCCCTTTTGATCTTCGTAAAAAGGTTATTTATCCCGAAGATCATATTTCAGGTACTTATTCAGTAGAAGAGTATACTCCTGGCTTCACAAAGAAGATGCTGGCATTATATCTCCAACAGTTTGAAGAAACAGAAGTGGCGAAGTGATAAACCTGAATGTACAATTAGAAAGCTTTTTATAAAGAATAAGCAGGAAAAATGGAATAATTGAATTGCATCTGGTACTGACTAAAATTTCCGATTTTTGTATTACCATGAATCAACGGCAATTATTCCTTCAACATGTTGCGCAAACCTCACCTGCCCCACTGGCACTTGAAATTGTAAAAGCCGAAGGCTGCACTCTTTGGGATGTTAATGGCAAGGCCTATCTCGACCTGATCAGCGGTATCAGTGTTTGCAATATGGGGCACCGTCATCCCAAGGTGGTGGCAGCGATAAAAGAACAGTCAGACAAGTACCTGCATCTGCTGGTATACGGTGAATATGTTGAGACTCCCCAGGTTGCATATGCCAAATTCCTGTCTGATCATTTACCGGCTTCACTTAACTGCGTTTATTTCACTAACTCTGGAGCAGAGGCTACGGAGGGCGCTATGAAACTGGCAAAGAGAGTTAGTGGGAGAACAGAGATTGTAGCCTTTCAACATTCATATCATGGATCAACTCAGGGTGCATTGAGTGTGATGGGAGATGAATACTGGCGCAATGCGTTCAGGCCTTTACTACCAGGCATCAGGCACCTCACATATAATGATTTGACCCAACTGAATCAGATCACCAAATCAACAGCCTGTGTTATTGCAGAAACCGTGCAGGCAGAAAAAGGTGTCAATATACCTTTAAAAGGGTGGTTACAAGCTTTAAGAAACCGATGCAATGAAACCGGCACACTTCTGATCCTCGATGAGATACAGGCCGGCTTTGGCAGGACAGGGACACTCTGGGCTTTTGACCAGTATGGAATTGTTCCTGATATTTTATTACTCGGTAAAGCCCTTGGCGGCGGAATGCCTTTAGGTGCTTTCATTGCATCCCATTCTTTAATGGCAACCCTTACTCGTGATCCGGTACTTGGCCACATAACCACTTTTGGTGGTCACCCTGTTTGCTGTGCTGCCGGCCTGGCGGGCATGAAGGCATTGGTTGAAGAGAAAAGGGTAGACGAGGTGTTCCATAAGACCGGTTTATTTAAAACCTTACTCAAAAATCGGTTAATCAAAGACGTTAGATCTGCCGGCCTTCTCATCGCTGTGGAGTTTGAAAGCTTTGACATAAATAAGAAAATCATTGACCGTTGTATTGAAAATGGGTTGATCACAGACTGGTTTCTTTTTGCGCCTGAATGTATGCGGATAGCCCCGCCATTGGTTATTTCGGAAGAAGAGATCAGGACTGCTTGCGATATTATTATCAGGGCTTGCGAGGGGTAGCGTAGTTCGTTTCTTAACAGTTAGAAAGACAATCTGAAACTACCAAAAACCCCAAAGTTTTTATAACTCTCCTCAGGCTTGGGTGTAGGCATAATGCGCCAAACCAGGTCAAGCCTGAAAAAGCGGAAAATATTATCTACGCCGGTTCCTATTTCCATATAGGTTTTGCCATCCAGGTTAACAAAAGGATTGCTATTGGTGATGTTCAGCGCTTTGTTGGCTTCCGTCATATCTCCCCAGATCATTTTCATGTTCCAGAACTGCCTGAATTTAAGGAAACGATTAAAAGGGATCAATCGGAAAATACCATTGCCAATATTATGTTCGATCTGCATACCTGCATAACGGTCCATAATATATTCATACCGGTTCATTAAGTTAAATGCATAGCTATTGTAATAATAGATCTCATTACCCGGCGCGATATTTAGCAACATGTATGGTAAAGTACCGTAAACCTTACCAGCATATAAGTTGTAATAAAAACTTCCGAAAGGAGAGATTTTCTTATAATCGGAAACGGCCACATTAATTTTTGTATACTGGTAAGCACTGCTGAATACACCGGGAATACCCCGTGAAATCCTGAATTCCGTTATGGGATAATCGCTGCCAAGGCTGGTGCGGAAGAAATTATTTTCAAGGTATTTTTCCAGGTAGGCGAAACGAAGTTTCAGGGAAACTTCAAAATTATTGAATGGAGTACCGGATTCCGGCATTGGATAATCATCTGCAGTAGGCAGGTTCAGCAAAGGGTTGAATATTTTTCGGTTAGCCGTAACCGCAAATGAAAATCCACTCTTCCATTCCTTGAAATATTCCAGCATCTGGTTGTTTATCCGGATCAGTTTGATGGGAACCTGGTTTTTGCGGATGGCCAAAGTGAAGATATTGTCGAAGCTAACGTCATCATAATAGGTTTGTCCGAAATCAATATCATCCTTCCACATGGCGTGGATACGGTGCCTGGGGTTCCTGTTAAACTGGTAAATCGTTTCAAATTTACCTTTTAATGCTTTATCGGTAAAGCCATATGCCAGGTAACCTGAAAAGTAAATTTTCTTGCTGAATTTATAATTTGTACCCAGGTCGAACCGCACACGGTAGCCTTCATGTACGTTATAACTCATCCAATTGAACCAGGGTCCGATTTGGTAATTACCTACATTCTTATAACCTGTTGCAATGAAATTGATCCATTCTGTATAGCTTTTAAATGCGGGTGATTTCAACAGGGTGTCTGCCATTTGGTAAATGGCTTTTTCATTTTTGCTGAGTTCTTCATGCCGGTTACTGACCCAGAAGCTGTCGCTTTTGGTCATAGCTTCGCCACTGAGGTCAACGGATTCTTTTAGTTTTTCATTTTCAAGTTTAGCCAGAACAGAAGTATCGTTAATGGTGATGTTTCGATACGTAGTAGTTTTCCTTCCTACAAAATTTAATGAATTTTTACCCAGCATGGCGAAATCTGCAACGAATTTATCTTTAGATAGAAACCAGGTAGTATCATTTACCAGTTGATATTCCTGCACCAGGCTAAGTTTTTCAATAAAGTTTACATTGGCCCCGGGCGAGAGGCGGAGGTTCATTTTTTGCACTGCATAGCTGGAATCTGCGATCCATGCATCACCCTGGAACGTATTGCTTCCCTTATTCTTCGGATAAAAAACAAGGTGATAGTATCTTTTGCCTGCGATGAACTGTGTATCGGGGACTTTATAAGTATAGTATGCGTCACCGTTATCACTCAATGGGCTCACGAACTCAAGGTCAAATACCGGCAGGAAATTATTATACACATTTACATTCTGATACATACCACCTAATAATTTGGAGAAGCTTTCATTCTTAATGCCAATGGTTTTATTGGCCCTGATCACTTCCTTCGTTTTCCTCGGTGCTGATTTAAAGTAGTAGTCGGATAAGGTCTCTGTAAGGTATAACGGTAATATGGGATGCTCCTCAGATGCTGTATCAACATTTTCGAGTAAGAACTTAAAAGGTTTTGGCGGCAGGATACCTTTTTGCATCTTATCCTTATTCACTTTGTTTAAGTCTATTTCCAGTTTATTATACAGTTCGTAACTGAAATTGGAGAAGCGTGTTCTGTCGTTCCGTGGTTTATTTTTTACGATTCTTTTCCAGATCAGCAGTCCCCGGTTGATCTTTCCTTTTACAATAACTTCATTCGTCTTCCGACCTCTTTCCATAGAGATTTCCAGGCTTATGCTGTGAAGTGAAGTATCGAGAACGATGATCTTATCTTCAAAACCGGCATAAGTAATTACGAGAGTATCTGTTGGCCATTTGGCCAGGTTGAAGGTGAAATTGCCAGCAGAGTCACTGACTTTTGCAAATTGTGTTTTTTTGAATTGAACAGAGGCAAAGGGGATACGCTCATCGCTATGGATATCTTTGATGATGCCGTTTAGCTGAACATGCTGTGCAAGTACAGATCCGGAAAGGCATAAAAAAGCCATGCAAAAAAGTAAAAGTGCTAACCCCCGCCCATTCATCCGGCAAAAATACTGTTTGATTGGGGTAATAACGTTAAGAAGGAGGGAAAAGTTGGAAAGAGGGATATACGCAGAGAGGAAAGAGGATAGAGGGCAGAGGGTAGAGAACAACAAATAAAATCAAGTGATTTGGCTGTCCTCTAACCTCTGTCCTCTGCCCTCCGTCAAAAAAGATTACTTACTCAAATGCATACTCCGCTCTTTATACAAGGTCCTGAAATACGGATCACGCAGGTCTTTTATAAACCGTATGGCTTCTCCGGTTGATTTCATTTCCGGCCCGAGCTCTTTACTTACACCTGGAAATTTATCAAAACTGAAAACGGGTTCTTTAATAGCAAATCCTTTCAGCTTTTTTTCATATTTGAAATCCGTGAGCTTATGTGTGCCGATCATTATTTTGGTGGCAATGTTCAGATAAGGTATCTGGTAGGCTTTAGCGATGAACGGAGTTGTTCTGGATGCACGCGGGTTGGCTTCTATCACAAAAACTTTTCCATCTTTAATGGCAAACTGGATATTGATGAGGCCGCGGATATTCAGTGCCCGTGCAATTTTTTCGGCGGCATATTCCATCGATGTAACTTCCAGAGGTGTCAGGTTAAAAGCCGGCAATACCGCATTACTATCACCGCTATGTATACCTGCCGGTTCAATATGTTCCATTACACCCATTACGTGAAAATTCTCTCCGTCAAATATGGCATCGATCTCTGCTTCCTGGCATCTGTCGAGAAAATGATCAATCAGAATCTTATTATCCGGCAGGTGTTTTAGCAGGCTGACCACTGCTTTCTCCAGGTCTTCATCATTTATAACGATCCGCATTCTTTGTCCGCCTAATACATAAGACGGCCTTACCAGAACAGGATATCCAACTTGTTTAGCTACTTCAACTGCGTCTTCAACCGTGTAGGCCGTTCCATAATTCGGGTAGGGTATACCGAGATCTTTCAGCATATCACTGAAACGTCCGCGGTCTTCAGCGATATCCATATTATCATAGGACGTTCCAATTATTTTTATTCCTTTCTTGTGTAATTTCTCCGAAAGTTTCAATGCAGTTTGTCCGCCCAATTGTACTATAACGCCTTCCGGTTTTTCATGTTCTATGATTTCCCATAGGTGTTCCCAGAATACGGGTTCGAAATATAGCTTATCGGCCATGTCGAAATCGGTGGAAACAGTTTCCGGG
>JAHEEX010000077.1 GCA_024640465.1 Sphingobacteriales bacterium
GTTATACTTTTCCATGATATCATCAAAGGCAATAAAACAGGAATTCAGCTCTGCAATTACTTCCTGCGGGGTCATATGATCCGCATGCTTGGTGAAACTCTTAAAATCGGTGAACAGCACTGAGGCGCTTTCATAAAACTTAGGCGTAGCGAAACCATCCCTTTGCAGTTCCTCGGCCACTTCATCCGGCAAAATATTGGATAAAAGTGTTTGAATTTGTGCTTTCTGACTGTCGAGTAGTTTGTTTGTTTTGGTCTTATTCAGGTAATCGCGATACAGAATGAAGATGATCAAAGACACCAGTCCCAATCCGGCAATCAGGGCATTTTTTGCAAATTTCTGACGATTCACTTCAAGATCAGCAAGCGCTTTTTCCTTCTTATACAGGTTTATCTCACTTTGCTTTTTCTGTATTTCATAATCAAAGACTACACCTTTCATTTTCTCTTCTGTGTCGCTATTATAAAGCGTTTCCTTTATTTCAGTCAACAATTTTTGATAATAAAAAGCATTCTTATAATCGTTCTTCTCATCATAAATTTTGGCCAGGCCTTCATATGCATTTTTTAAATAAAAGTTTTGATTTCCCGCCTTAGCCTGTAATTCTGCTTTTTTATATGCCGCTTCTGCTTTTTGAGTATTTCCGGTTTTAAAGTAAATATGCGCAATCCCCAGCTGAGCCATAATTTGATACCTGACGTTACCATACTTAAGTCCGATGGAGTCTGCCATCTTATGGTACATTAGTGCCTGATCGTATTTTTTTAAACTGTCATTAACCGACCCCAGATCGTTGAGCGCCTGTGCTACTTTCTCAGTATTGGCATGCGCCTCTAAAGACTTATTGAAAAAATAAACAGCAGAATCATTCTTCCCTTTCTCCAAATAGATTTCTCCAATGTTGGCGCTTGTTGTGCCAATGGCATTTTTATCATTTAATTCTTCCGACAAAGGCAAAGAACGAAGGTAATTTTCCAAAGCTTTTTGCTTTGTAGCAGGCTTATGATTATATACACTGCCCATATTATTGAGAACAGTTGCAATCCGTAACTTATCATTAATCTTTTCAGCAATAGCCAATGAAGTCATATAATATTCGGCGGCCTTTACATCATCACCCTCGTTCATATAAACAGCCCCGATATTACTCATCAGGTTAGCAATGCCTGAACTGTCTTTTATAGATTTATATACCTCCAGTGATTTATTCCAGTTTTCCAGTACCAGGTCTTTTTTCCCCTGACCATAATAGGTAATACCAATATTCTTATATGCCAGGGCATTCCCTTTGGGGTAATTGATTTTTTCGGAAAGTTCTCTTGCCTGCTCAAGATAAATCCGGGCAGTATCCGCGCTTTTGAATTGTTTCGATAATTCAATCAGCGTCTTAACTTTCATGGTATCCTCTTTAGCTGAAGACAAAACCCGTTGCAGGCTGTCGATTTTGCTTTGCTGCGAAAAACCGGTGAAAGCCATAAACAGCATTCCTGCTAAAAATATAAAACCCGTTCTAATCATTCTTTTCAAAATTTCATCCACTTATTAAACATAAATATAATGAATTTACCCTAAAGCAAAAGGGAACCAGATGGCTCCCTTTTGCTAATTGTATCAATAAAGATCCTGTTATTGTTTCACAATCCTGAATACCTTATTCTCAGCTCCGGTATTTATGCGTACCATATAAACACCCGATGCCAGTGATGAAATATCCAGTTCCACCTTATTAGAACTAACCTGCCTTGAAGTGGTTATCCTGTACAGTCGTCCCTGCAGATCATATACGGTAATGTCTGAAGCTTTCAGTGACTGTAAAGCACTGGTAACAGTCAGCCTGCCTGCAGCTGGGTTTGGATAAACAGCATACTTGTTTTCAGAAATGGTTTGGTCAACCATCTGGTTAGTTGCCTGTAACTGACCGTTTGCAGCGGCCCCACTTATGGCGCATCGTGGCGATGATAAACTGGCATCCGGGCTTGATGTTGAAGTGGTATTGGAATTATCACTATTGGTCACCAATACCCATGTCAGTTTATTACCATCAAACAGGATATCAAAAGTACCATTACCTACATTAAATATGGTAGGCGGTTGTTTGTTTTCTGTTACCCCTGTTTTGGTAAGGAAATTCCGTACACCAAGCGGCACATATACAAATGTAGTATTCGGGTTATTGTAGGTGAATTTAGCCCTGTAAGCAAAACCGGTTTGAGCTGCTTCGGTTGCACTTAATACCTGTACACAATTCAGGGCAGTTGTAACCCTCTTCGATTTATCATCATTCACATACAAAGTACCATTCACATAAGAGATGTTATAGTTTGCAATGCTGGTGGTTCCTGAAGGAATGATGGCATAGGTTCCAAATTTGCCTACTTTATAAGCCGGGCTTAGTGTATATGTTGTAGTGCCTACTAAACTGGCCGCATCGGTAAATTTCAATCCTGAAACAGTCCGTGTATAGTATGATTGTGCCGGTGCAGGCTGATCGTCAATCCATACCTTATCTTCTGCGGTAACAGTCAGCGTTGCTTTTGTAATGGCCAGGTTTGCACCCGTATAAGTCAACGCATAGTTATTGTTAATGGCAAGTGATCCCTGGCTAATAGCATAACTATTCACATTTTCCCCGGCCGCACGTGTTAAGGTTCCACTGAAAGCATCGCCTGGCGCTAAAGTACCGGATGTGATCTGGTAAGTCAGCGCAGGATCAGCTGAACCATACACTTTTGTTTTGGCATCTGCTTTTATACTAATGGCCCTTGATCCAATCGTCAAATTATTACCGGTAAAGGAGAAGTTATAATTATCGCTCAGCGCAAGTGTTCCTTTACTGATAGGATAAGAACCTACCGTTTCACCGGCTGTACGGGTCAATGTTCCGCTGAATGCATCCCCTGGCGCCAAGGTACCGGACGTGATCTGGTAAGTCAGTGCCGGATCAGCAGTACCATACATTTTGGCCTTTGCATCAGCTGTTACAGATATTGGCCTGGTTGTTATAGTCAGGTTATTGCCTGTAAATGATAATGCATAGTTAGTGCTCAATCCCAGTGTACCCTGGCCAATGGCATAAGGCCCTACATTTTCGCCTGCTGCACGACTAAGTGCTCCAGTGAATGCATCTATACCAACCAAAGAACCGCTGGTAAGTTTGTATGTCAATGCAGGTTCTGGATCACCATACACTTTTGTTTTAGCATCAGCTGCAATACTAATTGGCCTGGTGGTGATGTTCAGGGTATTTCCGGTAAAGGTTAAAGCATAGTTAGTGCTCAATCCCAGTGTTCCCTGGCCAATGGCATAAGGCCCTACATTTTCGCCTGCTGCACGACTAAGTGCTCCAGTGAATGCATCTGTGCCAACCAGTGTATTTCCTTCCGCAAGCTTGTATGTTAAAGAAGGATCTGATTCACCATAGACTTTAGACTGCGGATCAGCTATCACTGAAATTGGCTTTGGTGTAATGCTAAGGTCGGCATTGGTAATTACGTCTACAACATAATTGGTTTCAAAAGTAGCCAATCCGTTAGACGATCCCTTCAAAGTTACCTGGGGTTGAACCAGGTATTGACCTGCGTTTATATTACCTGATACAACTGTCTGGGTAGCTTTATCCAGCAATTTAGTACTGACACTCTGCAATAATTCAGTCCTCAGGTCTTTCTTGAACCAGGTACCGGAAATTTTGATATTTACCGGTAAGCTGGCAAATGGTGTTCCGTAGACAAAAGGTGCAGTATTGGCTATTGCCTCCACTTTCAATTTGGCTTTTTCAATAAGCAATTCACCCAAACCATAGGTAACCAGGAAGTTTTCGTTAAAGAACGCCGGTGGCACTATAAAGTGTTTGCCCGCATCCAACCCGGTGATCAAAGTTACAGGGCGGAGTTTTGAACGTGTTCCGTCAAAATCAGTGGCGCTTAATGCTATCAGCACATTGGCATTGCTGTTTGCATTAACTGTATTGCTGTTGATAATGGCTTCACCTAATCCATTGAGCGCTGAAGCTACGTTATTAATGATTGCCTCGTCGTTAATGATGGCTTCGTCATTGGTATATTTAAAATTACCAACATTGATAATCGCTTCACCATTAATAATGGCTTCTTCATTGATGATGGCCTCTTCATTGATGATGGCTTCTTCATTGATAACGCCTGTAACGGTATTTGTTACTGCATTAATAATGGCTTCCTCATTGATGATCGCCTCTTCGTTAATGATCGCTTCTTCATTGATGATCGCTTCCTCATTAAGGAATACGCCATTAATGATCGCTTCGTCATTGATAATGGCTTCCTCATTGATGATCGCTTCCTCGTTGATGATCGCTTCTTCGTTAATGATCGCTTCATCATTGATGATGGCATTAATGATAGCCTCATCATTCACAATGGCTTCGGCATTAATGATCGCTTCCTCGTTGATGATCGCCTCTTCATTAAATATCGCATCACTTATATTCGGTGTAACCAGGTATTTGAATAAAGAGCCCAGGGAAATGTCCACCAGCTGGTTTACTTCCTTATTGGTTGCCGAAGTGAAAACTATATTTTCATTATTAATTATCGCTTCCTCATTGATGATTGCTTCCTCATTGATGATCGCTTCCTCATTGATGATAGCTTCTTCATTGATGATCGCTTCCTCATTGATGATCGCTTCCTCACTCACCAAAGCAGCCATATTTCTCAGGTCATCATTAGTTAAAGAAGAACTAACGCCATTACGCAAAGCAACAGACCTGTCATCAATCAAAGCAAAGGCATTTCTATTGATGGGCAACTGATGTTTGAGCATTACGGCTAAATGGAACGCTTTTTTCTGTTCAGGGGTACCCAGTTTTGACTCATCCAGGATATATAAGAAACTGATACCTCTTACAGGCTGGCCATATCTAAGCGGATTATTTGCATCCTTCTTTTGGAAGGCTACAATCCGGATCGGCATTTGAGTGATGGTCAGCTCACTTGATTTGAGCAGATAAATGAAATTGGCAGCCTGCTCGGGAATGGCATCCGGTACAGGTGTAATTGGATACTTGCCTACTTTAGAAAGATTATTTGCTGATGTACTCAACACCTGCAAACCGGAAAGCCCTAATGATGAAAGAATTGCAGGGGTTACATCTGCCGGATAATTATAAACGGTAAGAACTGTTTTTGCAACACCGTTTGCATCTATAGTATTCTTATAGGCGGATATTTTTGCCTTGTATGTTGGCAGTATCTCACCAAATTTCTTGGTATCAGGCAATGCTTCAATGATCACTGTTTGTTTTGTAGGATCCGAAAGATATTTTGGATCAGACAATCCACCGTCTGTGCCGTTTGTACCAGCCTGCGGTGGTGTATATAACTGAAATGAAGGGTTCCCTTCAAGAGAAGATATAGTGACCGTGACCTCAGTCAAAGTTGAATTAACGGTACTTCCCAATTGTTCAACTCCACCAATATAAATAGTTGTATTAGGATCAAGATACTGACCGGTTACCGTTACCTGAACTCCACCGCCTGATGTTGGTGTTACGGTGATTCCACCATCATTAATAATAGGAGTAGCCTTACTAAAAGTCTTGATGGCTTCTTCCGCCCTGATAGCTCCGGAACCTGCAGCTTCGGTTGACAAACCGGAAACGGTTGTTGTAACAGGCGTAGAAGTGCTTTTTAACAGTGCCCGAACATCATTAGGCGTAAAGGTTGTTTTGAAGAAATCTGATAAAGTAACATTTTCCGGCTTATAAAACTTGGCCCTGGCCTGCATAAGCAACGCTGCTGAAGCAGCCGCATGGGGAGCTGCAGCGGAAGTACCATAGAAGTTAGGGAACAAATCTTCATCACTAACATCATCGTTTCCAAGTACCGTATTGTTAACTCCATTGGGGGCTGCAAAATCCGGTTTATTCCTGTTAATGAGTACACCAGACCCAACATTCACCTGGGTTCCGCCGGTGGAAGAAAAATCTTCAACAGCCGGTGTACCATTTGTATAACGCACGGCGCCTACTGTCATGGCACCTGCAGCGTTAGGATGGCCTACAATGGTTGATGCCTTATTATCAAACTGTTCAATGGAAAATCCGTTTTTACCCCTGAAAACAACATACTTAAACCGCACATTCGGATTACCATTGGCACTTACGATCATTATATTGGTGAGTGCTACATCAGCCGTTACGGTAAATGCGAGTACTTCAATCGGATCACGACCAATATTTACTTTATTAAAACCAAAGAGTGTATTGCCATTGTCTTCAGTGAGATAAATATCCAGGTCATTCGCTGCACCATTGTTACCACCTAAAGAAAAAACATCATCATCCCATTGCAGGACAATTGTGTACGCACCTTTAGTGAGTTTGACCTGTTGATAAATATCGCCAACACCATTTGTTGTGCCGAATTTATAGGCAACTGCATTTGGATTCAGCGAAGTAATTCCGGAAGGAGCAGGTAGTGCATTTGTTGAAGTGAAATTACCATCAAAGGCCTTATTGCTGAAATTTCCTGCTGATGAAAAATAGGCAACACCATTTGCCGCGGCGGCATCTACCGCTTTAGAAACGACGCCATCCCTGAAGAAAGGCTGTCCATAATAGGTAATGTCATCAACAATAACATTACAACCTGCATCAACCAACTCCTTTATACCTAAGGCAAAATCGTTTGCATTAACATAACCGGTACGGAAATACAAATCCGCTTTTGGCGCCACATCATGAACGATCTGCAACATCGCACGTCCCTCATCAGAACCCACATTAAGGTCCTTAAGTACTTTAACAGGTGTGGAATTAACCGTATTTGTTGGAGCACCGGGAAGATCTTTTGTTGCAATATCTCCGTCTGCATCCGGCGTTAAACCGCGTTTACCGTAGCTGTTATAGGTATCTGAAAGTACCCCAATCTTTATACCCTCACCCTGAAGATCATACCCTTCACGGATTCTGTTGGTTCCCATTGCAAAATCACCACTGGTCAACACGTTACCTGCACTTCTTGCCGGCGGATAAAGCGGGATCGCATTATTTATCAGGTTTACAAAAATTGGATCGGTCTCCAGCAAACAAATTTTATTAATCGGATACTTACCGGTAATGGTTAATGAATTCGGACCATTATAAATAGTATCAATCAGACCATAAGTCGGTTTGATTAATTCTGTGTAGAGCGCATTTGCCTGTCCTGTTTTTGCAATGATTTCTACATACACATAATTCACACCATTTTTTGATTCAGGAATATAAATATCCAACAGGGGATCAGTTGGCTGAATGCCAACCAGGAGGTTTGGATTCAGGCAAAGGGATTCCAATTCAGACCCCAGTCTGACAGCTTTTGTTTTACCATTTTCCGGGAAAGGATATTGTGGCAGGATATCACATGACTGTTGTGTAACTACAACATCATCGAAAGCGGAACAGCCACCACTGTTTGTAACAGTTAACCGGTATGTTCCTCCAACAGTTACATTAATTGATAGTGTTGTACCAACTACATTTCCATTTAAAGTCCAGCTGTATGTTGGATTATTGATATTACTTACAGTACCTGTTAGTGTAACAGGACCAACCGGGCATGAAGTTTTAGTATCCGCACCAGCATTCACAACTGGTCTTGGATCCGGCATGGTGAAAGGAGAAAATGTCATATTCAGGTTGCCACCAAGGGTAACCTGCTTTCCAGACCACAAAGCACCTGTTATGGTTGAGTTTTGCGGACCAGAACCTACCAGGATATTTCCATAGGGAGCCCATACGGTTCCCATCCATTGTGAGTTCTTACTGCCCGAAGTTCCATTAGTATGAATCCATGCAGCGCCGGAACTATTGCTGGAGCCATTACCATGTGTTTCTGCAAAAATGCGGTCTGCTGAACCTCCATTGAGTATCTGTACCTGTAATTTGAATAGGTCCACATCACCATGTACATATATAATTATATTTCCGGTGGTACTTCCTTTAAAATCGAAAATAAATGTGTTGAAATTACCTGAGTTCTTAATGCTATTGAATACATAAGTACCCGTTCCATCAAAAGTAACCGTTTGGTTACCGGTTAGGGTCATGTCTTTATATTTTCCGGCACCAGGGGTAACAGTTGCATTGGCGGTGATATTGGTTGATCCAACCGGGAAACTGGAAAAATTAACGATGGCGGGTAAACAAGGTAATACAGGCAAATCAGGTGTGCCTGTAAACCTTCCGCCAGTAGGGGTTGGGCCTGCATATGTTGTTCCGGATGGCTGAGTGACTTTTCCGGTTATTGAACTACTTGTAGTTGTAATATTTATATTTCCGTTGACATCTACATTACCGCCGATGGTCATACCGGAACCTGCCTGAAACATGTTTCCGGTTAAAATTGCCGGGCCGGGAACACCAGCCGCAACCCTGCCGGAAATTTTATTATTGGTTGATAAGAGAATACTTCCCGAACTGAATACACTTCCTGTAAGATTAAGACTGCCGGTTGACCGGATATTTTGCGCACTGCCAATATAACCTCCACCAGATACTACCAGGGAATTGCCAAGGTCAACTCCATTGGAGCCTGCCACAGTAGTTCCACTAAAAATCACATAATCGGAAATTTTGGTATAGGTTGTTGTTTGTGCCGATACTTTGCCCTGGACAATAAATACCAAAGAAAGCACCAAAGGCAATATAACAGCTTTGTATAACCGGAGGTTACTAAAATTTTTCATGTTCTGGTTGTTTAACTTGCGCGGGGAATGCTCTATTTAATTAAAGTTATAGTCATTGCCATAAAGGACATGCATGACCAACATGTGGTAATCATAGAATTGAAATAGCGTACTTTAATCAGAGCGTGTAAATGGTTGGATATTTCAAAGGGGCGGAAACAACGGACAAAAGAGATATTATTCTAAAAGAAAGTAAAAGTACTCTCTTTTAACAGTAATCCAAATTTATTAAAAAATAAAAAAAAGGAAATATTTTGTGATTTTTTCAAATTTTGTACCAGTAATAGCTTATTAATATAATTTATCTTTAATATATAATACTTTTATTTTCTTTTACTAATGCTTGGAACCCATAAGTTTTTATCTTCTTCCTTCCTGTTTTCCTGGCTCAGATAAAGCAATTGCACAATCTTTTACAAGTATAAAAATAACTGATTCAATTACTTATGAAAGATTCTGTATTTTTCGACGTACGGTTTATAAAAAGATTCACAAAGAATTACACTTAAAACTGATTAGGCCAGGCATCATTTTCCCCAATTATCAGAGCCCAAATTAATTACACTTAAATGTATAAAGTGCCCTGAGTCTTAGGTTAATCATAAATTAATACTGCAAATTAAGCTTGCAACTACTAACACGGGACAGTTTAACTGCCATTACGGACATTTTCTGATACAACTGGTCATAAAGTAGTGCAACATTTCTCTATGGAAAAGATAGCTTACATCCAGACAGGAAATGTCAATTTTTAAGAAAGGCTATATCTTATATTAAGAATAAAAAGAATGTGTTTTTTGGGGATGCAAAATAGAAATAGCATCGCAAAAAACAACCGCAGACTACAAAATATACAATCACAAAAACCCTGTTGCTGGAACAAATTACCCTTTTCGTATATTTATCGCAATGAAGACCAAAATCCTCAGGCTCCTAAACCTCAAACATTCTGAGTCAAAGCACGTTACCGACCTGCTCACTGTTCAGTTTTTTATTGGCGTAGCCAACGCCCTGGTAAATTACCTGGCCATTACGTTGTTTATTAAAAAACTATCTGTTGCAGAAATTCCCCTGGCATATGTGGTGATCGCCTTCTCCTTATTGATCCTTAACCTTATCTATGAAAAGCTGGAGCATTATTTCTCTCCATTACAACTATTAAAAGTAATCATCGCATCATCTGCCGGGATCCTGATTTTATTATGGCTGGGCCTGAAGCAGGAAAATAACCATACCGTAGTGTTTATTTTAGTGGTTTTCAGTTTCCTGATCTACATGATCACCAGTTATGCGTTCTGGGGCCTTGTATCACTTTTATATAATATCCGGGAAAGTAAGCGGGTATTTTCCATTGTGGGCTCTGGTGATATCCCCGCTAAATTGCTGGGATATATTATTGCCCCCACTTTGGGACATCTCATTGGTTATGATAACCTTATCTGGCTTGCCATCATATCCCTGGGAATTGGATTTTATTTATTTAACGGGGTGATCGGAAAAAAAAGGTGGGAACATATTAAAAATAAAGAAAGCCACAGCCATCATCACGAAGTACTGACCCTTCGTAAAAGAGATTACCTCGCATTCTTTTTTAAAAATGAACTCATTTTCGCTATTTCGCTTCTGTCTTTGATCAGTTATAATGTATTCAACCTGATCGACTATACATTCCTGGTGCAGATCAAACAGAAAATGGAAGGCCTGCCTTCGCTCTATATTTTCATTTCAGTATTCTTTGCCCTTGGTCGTCTTGTTGCGCTAATCATGAAGCTCGTATTTACCAGTCGCGTAATTGAACGTTTAGGTATCATCTATACCCTTTTTATTACCCCCATTGCCTTATTTGCTTTCTGCATGCTTTTCTTTTTAGTAAGCAATTCTTCCAACTACACGCTCTATATTTTTGGGATAATGGCATTATTAACAGAAGTGTTGAGATCTACCATGCAGGAGCCGGTTTTTTTCATTTTATTCCAGCCACTCAAGGAACAACTCAGGCTCAAAGGACATCTCATTTCGAAGGGCTATATGCTGGCACCATCGCTAATCATTGTTGGCGGTTCGTTATTACTCATGCACAAATGGGGGATTGAGATCACTATTCCCCTTACGATCAATATTCTGCTCGTAAACCTTTTGCTCTGGGGCCTTACCATTTTCCTGGTTAGGAATTCCTACCTAAGAACGCTTCGCCACTCAATCCAGAAAGGTTTTTTCAGCCTGGAAGGAGCGCATATCTATGACCAGCAAACCATAGACATCCTCCTGGAAAAAATTAAAACAGGCAGGGATACAGACATCATCTACGCACTCAGGTTGCTGGAAGGGGCTGCCTATCATAACCTGAATAATTTATTCCAGGATCAATTGAAGAGCAGGCATAAAGAAGTACGAAAATATGCCCTGCGTACTTTGGAAGAAAAAGGAGAAATTAATATCCATCAATTACGCGAACTGCTGCCTGCCGAAACCGACCCGGAAATAAAGCAACACATCGTTAGCCTTCTCTGTAAAATGGACACTGATTACCTGGCAGATGCAGCAGATAACCTGAAACAAGCTGATTATGATACCCGGAAAGTGATCATCACCAATATGTTGAATCAGAAAGAATTTAAATTTCTTTTCCAGGCCGGCAACTCTTTAAATGAACTGATCTATTCCACAAATCCTAAGGAACGAGCACTGGCCATTGAAATAACTACCGAATTAAAAAATGTACGTTTTACCGATGCCATTGAATGGCTGATTCATGATCCGGAACCGGTAGTGAAAAAAAGCGCCATCATGGCTGCCTGCAAATTAAAAACGAGAAAGCTGTTGCCATACATTGTGAAACAATTAAACCGGCCTGCGGAAAAATACCTGGCCTTGCAGGGCCTGCAGCATTATGGCGATGAACTTTTTTTGCACCTGAAGGATATTCCTGAAGAGGATCTGCAAAATAATGCCGCAGATTTTATCAAACTTGCCGGTAAAACAAAAGGTAATCATTCCACCAATTATCTGCTATCGAAATTGATTGATGAAACAAGTCCGACAGAAAATATTGTTCATGCTTTATGGACTAAGGATTACGAGCCCGGCTCTTCCAAAGAAGTAGAAGAACTGAATGCACTATTGGAAAATTTCCTGTCGAAAGGAAATGAAAAGATTGATGATTTCTATGAAGTTCCAAATTTCAGGGAAAATAACCTGGTTAAAAATTCCATAGAAAGTGAAATCAAAAACGACCTGATTTCCGCGCTCAAGATTTGCTCCATACTGCACAATAAATCTGAGTTCACCCGAATCCTTGAATTGATAGAGCACAATGAAAAAGCAAGGCTTTTTAATGCAGTGGAAATGCTTGAATTGGTGCTTCCTAAAAAAGTTGCCAAAGACCTCAATACCCTTTTCGACTTTATGCTGGATCCCCTGCTCTCCCGGAAAGTCCATATTCAACCGGAGATCACTACTTTTTTCAATAAGATCGTTCATAAAGAAGAAGCTTCTTTCAGCCCCTGGACAAAAGCCGTTTGCATTTACAGTGCCTGGAAAAATAACCAGCGCGACTTTATTGCAGGGCTGAAAAATGAAACTGGCCGAAAAGAGCATTATATTGTGCAGGAAACAAAGCATTTTGTACTAAACGCTAAAGAATCCGAAGTGCATGCTGATCATTGAGAAAGTACTTTTATTAAAAAATTCAGAAATCTTCAATAACTGCCGCGAGTCAGATCTCATGGAGATTGCAACTATCTGTCATGAGATTTACCTGGATAAGAACATCAATATTTTCAAAAAAGGCGAAGCCGGGAACTGCATGTATTTTATACATACAGGGGAAGTTACCATTCATGATGAACAACATCAACTGGCCGTGCTTACAGAAAACGAGATTTTTGGGGAGCTTTCTTTATTAGACTCTGATACACGATCTGCAAGCGCTACAACACTTTCTGATTGCACCCTGTTGAAAATTGAACAGGAAGCCTTCTATGACCTTGTTGCTACCAATACAGATATCCTGAAAGGCATCATGCGCACTTTATGTAAAAGGCTCCGGGAACAGGATCGCATTACAGTTGAAATGAAAAAATCAAAAGCTAAAGAAAACCTTTCAGTAGAACCCTGATCCTCGTTCCTTTGCGGTAAAATTGTCTGAACCCGGATTTGGGGGGATTATTTTGATTAAGATGATTAACAGCTAAAAAGCAAGCAATGGTCAATAATACAACCGGTCAGACCGAGGACGGTCAGACCGGTTACGGTGGGCATTCCTCCCTTCAGACCGGAGACCATGCCCGTTTGCGTCTTTCAAAAAAAGAGTTCAGAAAATTACGGTAAAGCATAACCGGGAAAAATCGGAACCCGGTCTGACCGTCCTCGGTCTGACCGACGGCTGTTCACTTCAAAGACTTTCATTCATTTAAAAAACTCCGCTACACCCGCTTTCATAAACGGCCATTGAGGCAGTGTATTCAGTAACCGGAATTCTTCCGCGATGCTCGTTTCATTATCCAGGAACTTGAGAATTACTTCAGGCCGGTTTTTCTTAAATAACTGGCGGAAAATAAAACTGCCTTCCAGTTTTTTATAATTCAGAATATTCAGCAAAACACTGTCGTACCAATCAAATCTTTTCTTTCCACGGTTCTTAATATGAAAAGGGTCACCATATTTTATAAGTGATTCCACAATATTTACGGAATTCTTTTGAATGAACCGGTATGTATACCCTGATGAGGCTTTTGTTTGGCCACCAGCTGTTCCCAGGTTTATAATCCTGCCTTCCGATGTTTTAAAACGGTGATTGGTCATTGGAATGATTCCAAATTCTTCTTCAACCACTTTGTATTGGGAGATATTCAAATAAGCAGAGAGATATTCATTCAGTCCTGCAGTATATTTTTCTTCACTCAATAAGGAGGTGGAAAATAATGTATACTCAACCAATGCGCTTTTGGGCGAGAAAGGCATTACATAAACAAAAGTGGTTCCGTACTCCTGAGATGGCCTGAAATCCATGAGTGTAGCTTCATCAGGAGTAAAACAGTCATTCTCCGTTTCAATGATCCAGCCTTTAAAATGCTGCAGGAGGTAATACTTTCCATTACGGACCTGGGGAAGGTCCAGCAAGATGCTGTTAAATATGAAATTAGCTTGGTATGTTACGCCGCCCGCCCTTACACTGGCACTATCCTGGTGATGTTGAAATTCCTCCACCGGTGCATAAACAATATCAAATCCGGTTTCTGCCTTAATGATATCAAGGCAAAAAGTATAATAATCAATGCCGCGAATCATCTTATACTGATACGGCGAAAGATCCAATAATTCAGAAAAATGATCTGCATGGAACCAGGCATTGTCCCATCTGCGATACACTACCTCTTCAAAAGCCCCTTTACCCGTTTCCCAGAAGCACCAGGTACGGTCGTTTTTTTCTTTTTTTTCTTTATCAATCAGTAAAATCTTTTTGTTGGAAAACTTTCCGGAACGGATCATATGAACTGCCAGGCTTAGGCCTGCACATCCCATGCCTGAGATGATGTAATCGTATTTATTGGAAGAGGGAATATTGAGAAATTTTAATTTAAAGCGGCTGGCGGCAAGCCCTTTGTTTGTTTTCTTTATTTACTTCGTTTCCTTGCGGTTAATCAATCCAATTCCGGCGCATACTCCACTTTCTTCCCCGCCATCAGTTTCTTATCCCTCCTAACCTTCTCCCAGTATTTTTGGTGAACATAGAGCATTCCAAAACTTTCTCCTTCATGTTTATCAAGATGCTTATGGTGCATTTTATGTGCCCAGCGGATCGCCCTGACATAAGTGTTTTTACTCCTGGAAAACCATTTAAAGCGCTGGTGGATGATCACATCATGTACCAGGAAATATGCAAATCCATAAGCCATGATGCCAAATCCGATGGCTTGCTGCCACCAAACATGATTAAGAGAGCCAAAGGCGATGAGGAGCATACTGGGAATGGCAAAAATGACAAAGAATGCGT
>JAHEEX010000255.1 GCA_024640465.1 Sphingobacteriales bacterium
GCATGCCCTCAATAATCTTTTTCTTGATAGCAGGATCGTCCATTCTCTTTCTTAATGAATCGAGTCCGCCTTCCAATGCCCAGTCTGGCACGAGCACTGCCAGGTTGGTGCTGCTGGCGGTATATGGATATTGATCGATCGTTACTTCAATGCCATCTTTTCTGGCTTTTTCCACCATGCCTAAAGTAATATTGGATTTACCCCAACTGGCTTTGCCTGAGACTTTAAAATGTGAGATTTCTACCGGGATATTGGCCTGCCTGCCAATAGTCAGCGCTTCATCTATGGCCTCTGTAACTTTTAATCCCTCATTACGCATATGGGTAGCGTAAACACCATTGTACTTCGCTGCAATTTTAGCGAGTGAAACAATTTCTTCTGTTTTGGCATACATACCGGGCAGATAGATAAGTCCTGTTGATAAACCAACGGCACCATCTTTCATAGCCTGGTCCATCAGGCCTTCCATCTTTGCCTGTTCTTCGGTTGTGGGTAACCGGTTGTTTAACCCCATTCCAAGTCGTTTGATGGTATTATGTCCGGCCAGACTGGCAATGTTGATGGACGTTTTCATACTGTCGATACGGGTAAAGAAAATGCTGAGATCGTCTGCAGAATTGCCGCAGTTACCGGTAACCACAGTCGTTACACCATCATAAATAAAATTATCTGCTGTCGGCCTTTCAAAAATTCCCGTTTCAATATGGGCATGCACATCAATAAAACCAGGCACTACGGCCATGCCTTTGGCATCAATTGTTTTGGTTGCGTTCCAGCCCTGTAGCTTACCAATTTGTAAGATCTTTCCATCTTTAATGGCCACATCGCCATAATACCAGTTATTCCCGGTGCCATCGATAATGCGGCCGTTTTTGATGAGAAGATCAGTTGACGGTTGACCCTTGACGGTTGACATTAATCCCTGCAGGAAAACAGATAGTAATAAACTAAAGAGGTAATTGGTTAATTTCATTTACAAAAGATACGAAAAGACTTATAATATGATCAGAACAGCAACGAAAACAGATTTTGAGTATTTATTTTCATTATACATGCATCCTCAAATCAATCCATGGCTCTTGTATGAAATGATGCCTGCAGATTTATTCCTGCCAATCATCGATGAGCTCTTGCAAAAAAAAGCGCTCTATATCTATGAGCAGGAAGGCAGGGCTGTTGGGATGTTCAAGCTGGTTCCCATGAAATTCCGCAACAGCCATATCATGTACCTGGGCGGAGTGGCCATCCATCCTGATCATGCAGGTAAAGGATATGCCAAAGAAATGATACTCGATGCCATGGACCTTGTAAAAACCCTTGGTTTTAGCCGGATTGAACTCACCGTTGCAACCTTTAATGACCGGGCTATAGATCTATATACCAAATGCGGTTTCAAAACCGAAGGGATCCTGAAAAATTATACGTTCCTCGCTTCTGAAAACAGGTATATCGATGAGCAGGTAATGGCTTATATCGGTTGACAGTTGACGGTTGACAGTTGACCGTCAACTGTCAACCGACCTCATCGGTTTAATGAGTTTTATCATAGATTTCCTTCTATCCCTTCAGTAACTTGCTTTTCCTAAACATATAGGTATGAAAAAGCTACTGATACTCCTGGCAGTATCGGCTTTTGTATCCTGCCAGCAAAAAAATGAAAAGTCAGCTTTTCAGGCTACTGATACCAAAGAAGACTCTGCCCTATTAATAAAAGCCCGGGAATATTTTAAGGTATTGCCTGCTCAGGCTGTTATGATTACAGACCCTGTAAAACAATCGCGGGAAAAGTTGGGATATTTATTGTTCTACGACCCCCGTTTGTCAAAATCAGGCACTACAAGTTGTAATAGTTGTCACAACCTTTCTTCTTTCGGAGTCGATAACCTCTCAGCTGCCAGTAGTCCAGAGGGCAATCCGGCTGGCAGAAATGCGCCAACCGTTTTCAATGCAGCTTTGCACAATATGTATTTCTGGGATGGCAGGGCATTGACCATGGAGGAACAGCCAGGTAAAATGGTTTTAAATCCTGATGAATTGTCTGTTCCTCACCTTGGTTTTATTGTTAACCGGTTGAGGAGCGACAGCATATACCCATCATTGTTTGCAGCTTCCTTTCCCGATGATAAAATACCGGTGAGTTTTACAAATGTGAAACGATCAATTGCCGCTTTTGAAAGGACTTTACTTACTCCTTCCCGGTTTGATGTGTTTATGAGCGGGAATTTGTCTGCACTAAAACCGGAAGAAAAGCAGGGCCTTGCATTATTTATGGAAGCGGGTTGTGCCAACTGCCACAATGGTGTTGGGGTTGGTGGAAACAGCGCTCAGCGTTTTGGGATATTTACAGACTACCGGACTTTAACGCATAGCCGCGTGGATGATGAAGGGAAAATGAAAGTCACAGGTGACTCAAAAGATAAAGATGTTTTCAAAGTGCCGGGATTGAGAAATGTTGGGATGACCTACCCATATTTTCATGATGGTAGTATAGCCAGTCTGGATTCTTCCGTGAAGATCATGGGTAAAGTGGAACTGAATAAAAGCTTTACGGAAACTGAAGTAAAAAATATTGTTTCATTTTTAAAGACCCTGACCGGAGATATCCGGGAAGAAGCGAAAAAGATGCCTGAGGAATTAAAAGGAATTAAGTAAACCTTGCGTCTTTAATTCTTCGCGGTTAGATAAGTTTGTCCAGGCGGTTCCAGTAATACCTGTAGAAGAGTCCGGGGTATTTTCGATTTTTATGTTGTATTGATTTTTTCAATTCGTGAAGAACCGCCAGGGATTCTTCCATTGCCATACTCGTATCTGGTGCCTGCAGCCAGCGCTGCTCCTGCGGGAATGCTTTTTCTTTCCAAATGGCATGCGCAGTTGTGTAATTTTTCAACGCCATCCGGTGCCATTCCTCCCATTGCCACCAATAAGAATCATCTTTTGACTCACCCGGATGCATAAGTGCTTTTTCATTCGGTATGGGCCTGCCAACAAAAAAAGGTTTGAATAAACTGAGGCATGGGGCGGAAGACCCTGTGCACCATACTGGCTTTTCTGCCATGGCGTCCAGTTCCGCTACCATAGAACCTGTTGTTTGAGAAGGGGTAAATAACCCGGTTGCATGCAGGCATAGGCTGTCCATTCCACCTTTATGCGGGGAAAAATGATGACCCTGTTTATGTGATCGCAAGATATCCATGGCATCTGCCACTTTTAGATTATGTTGCTTTGATTTTATTTTGGCGTGCGTTTCACATGAAGCCCTTCTTTCTTTGGCACGCGCCATTGTACTCATAAAGGGTGCAGTAAAAGCATCCGCAAAGCTGAATGCATCATTTGCTTTGGTCCAGTTTTGCTTTTTGGCATATTCAATCGCTTTGTCACTTATTCCATCCCATTCTGTTGTTATGGTCAGTCGGTTTGAGATGGCATAGAATCCCCCGAGTTTTTTGTACACCCAAAACCTGCCTGCAGATTCCAGTACATACCCTTCCTGAGGATCGGCAATGATAAAACTGTTATCGTAGAAAAATGTCTTATTCAGGTACCCGCCACAGGCATCCTGTCCGTATGCTTCAATATAATAACAGATCCGCTCCAGTGCTTCTTTTGCAGAACGGCTGCACTCTAAAGCAAGTCGAATCATATCCATTCCCGTGAGGCCCGTATTTTTCTTTGCTTTTGGTATCCTTGTAAATACAGCTTCATTTCCAATGGCCACTTTGTGTTCATTAACGCCCATTTCCGCCCCCCATAAATGAAAGGGTTTGGAAAGGAGGATGGCATTTGTTTCACGCGGATGTTCAACAGAAATGAAGCTGGTCTGAACTTTATCCGTATCCCTAGTTAAAGAAGGAAATTGAACCAGGGGCTGCGGCTCATTTGGTTCGCGGTCTGAGTTCTTGGCTAAGATGCGGTTACCCGATGCAGATAGTTCCGGTGGTATCAGGTAAGTATCACACATGAATATTTACGTATTTTAATAAAAAGGCATTCCATCAACCCCTGCGTTACTTTGCAGCTTTTTTTCTTCGCGGTTAAATGTTACCGGTTCCTGTGAATATGATCGATCACTGTTTCAAGCCCTTCTTCCATGGTTGTTGGTGTAAATGAAAAAGCCTTTTCAAACTTGCTGCTGTCAAGCACATAATCCTGCACCAACTGATATTTAAGTTCTTTCATTTCCGCAAGTGGAGGAATAAATAAACGTAGAATTGCGGTCATGAATTCATTCATCACCTGGGGTTTAAGATGCTTGTGCACTAAATGATTGATCAGTGCAATGATTTCTGTAAGTGTCATTGCCGGTGCAGTAGGCGCATTCCAGACCTGGCCCCATGATTTATCTGAAGTACCCAATATATGGAGAGCTTCAGCTATATCGGGTATATAGGAAAAGGAATGTTTTTTATCAACCGTATAAAACCACTGTGGCATCTTGCCAATAGCCATTTTTTTAATCACCATATCAAGCAACAGGCTTTTATTAGCACTTGTATATCCATAAAAATCAGCAGAACGTAAGATACAGCCCTGCAATTTGCCGCTTTCCATAGCTTCAATCATGATCCTGTCTACATTGGCCCTTACTTTTCCTTTTTTACTGGATGGGTTCATGGGTGATGATTCGGTCATATGGGGCATACTCTCATCACTTAACATATAGATATTATCGAGAAAAACCAGCTTAGTGCCGGTTTGTAAGCACCCATTCACTAAATGCTGCATCATGGATGGCCAGGTGGATTCCCAAACCGATAATTTATAGGGGAGACCAACCAGCATATAAGCCACTTCGGCACCGTCCAGTGCTTTCAGTACACCTTCTGCTTTAGTGAGATCAGCATTCATGGCATGGCCATAAGTATAGTGCCTGCTATGCCGGGCAACCTGTCTGATGTCTATTTCCTGCTCAGATAAAATATGTGCCAGCGACTCACTGATGGCTCCGCCGGCGCCCAAAATAACATGCATTGTGTTTGAATTTAAGGTTGAAAGGAAAGATCTCCGGAAAAAACCTGTCTAAATATAATAAACTGATCACAGTTTGAGGCGTTATATTTAATCATATTTCAGGCTAAAAAG
>JAHEEX010000007.1 GCA_024640465.1 Sphingobacteriales bacterium
GGTATAGAAGCATCTGTTAATCCGTATTACTTGTGGGCTTTGGCAGATAAATATTCCGAGAAAGGATTGGGTAAGGAAAGAGGTGAAAATTTAGTTAGGATCAAATCATTGACAAGCAGGGCTGTTCCTGTTTCTTTCCACTCAGATTTTGCCATGGCTCCAATTGAACCTTTAACACTGGCCTGGACCGCTGTAAACAGGGTCACATCGCAAAACAGTAAATTTTCCCAGGACCAGCGAATTGATCCTTACCTGGCTTTAAAAGGAATCACCATTACCGCCGCCAGAACCCTGAATTTAGAAAATGAAATTGGCTCCATTAAAGAAGGTAAAATGGCTGATTTTACCATTCTAGCGGAAAATCCTTTGAAAATTGATCCGATAAAAATTAAGGACATCCAGGTTTTAGGAACAGTATATCGCGGTAAAACTAACGTGACGGCTTCAAATTAATATTTATGCATTTCAAGGCATTAAGCAAAAAAAATATTCAATTCTTTGTTTCACTCCAACTAACTGTTATTTTTTTTGCTTTTTGCCATAGCCAAAAACAAACTACAGGATATACAAATAATATTCCGGAGAAAACCCCAATGGTAGTTGAAACAATTCCATTTTCTATTGCGCAAAATTATTTTGTGAAAAACACGGTGGATTCGATTTCAAATCCAAAAATTGATACTGAAGAATCATTTAAAACTTATTTTGGTGCTGCAACCAAAATGGGTGAAAGCGGGAAACCCACTGTAATTGATTTTACAAAAGAATATGCCATTGCCGTAGTGCTTCCTGTGAGTAATGTTGAAACAAACATTCATCCGGTTTCTCTTAAAAAAGGAACTGATGGTTCAGTAGTTTTTGAATATAAAGTTGCAATCGGAAATAAACTATCCTATATGAGTCGTCCTTTTTTGCTCCTGGTTGTTGATAAAAAGTTTGATGGAAATGTAATACTGAGACGTCTGAATTAATATTGTTTAATCTATTATTCAATATAGCAATCTTTATATTGTTAAAAACTACATTGATAACATCCGTTTGCAGTGCCGGAAAGCGCCTTAAATTTAGCAAAAGAGAGACCTAAAACCTGGTTAGTAGGATTGCCGCAATACGGACATAATGTGCAACGAGAAAGGGAATGATATTAAGCGTTTAATGGTAGAATTTATACTTAACACCCCCTCAGATGAGGTAAAATCAGCAAAACAGTAATAATAATCAAAATTTGAGTGAATGAAAAAAATTGGACTGGAATTATTATTTTTCTGCTTGTATTAACCAAATCTTCCGCGTCGTTTTCCCAATCCGACAATGATGGAAATTTGATTAAGATAGCCGAAAAATCAGTTTCTTTTAAATCCGAAGAAGATGTGGTCACGCCTTCCGGTCAGGAAAAAAAAGTAGACAAAATAAAAATAAAGTGCATTCAGGGTACGCTGACACTCAAAAAAGTCAGAGTGGAAATGTCTGATGATGAAGAGAAAGAATACGATGCAAAAGGAGTGGGTGTTCTTTCAAAAGTAATGTCCTCCTTTGCCTTTGCTTTGCCAGGCAAGGATAATACCCTTAAAAAAATTGGATTGGAATACGAGTCAGTTGGAGCGTTGTTTATTACCAAAAAAGCAAAAATTGAAGTGGTAGGGCGTCTGGTGGAATAAGTAAAATGAAAAAATAAAGAGTTGATCTGATATTTTATGGTTTATAAATGATGTGTCGTAACCTAAATTTATTTCCAATTGTCAGATCAGCTCTTGACTTCTACACTTGAAGATCATGCACCCAAAAAAGGTCGCTAATATCCACTTCTATGTAAAGCAGGGCTACAGAATAAGTCCTGATCTTTTGTAATACTGACCCAGCTTTTGTACTTTGGCCTGGCAGATTTTAAACTTTAATTAACTAAGCGATGCCTGGCCAACTTGGCGGCTGAAAATGAATGCCCGTCCTGCACTAAGCTGTAACCGTTGTAGGCAATCTAAGACAAAGACACATCACTGAATGGCGACATACTCTGAGGACATAATAGGCGGAATAAATGTAGCACTCAACGAGGCAACGCTACTTGGCGTAGAATTCCACCGAGATAAAGAAATTGTTGCAATAAGTTTTGCTCCAGTTGCTATTGAAGAAAGCGGGCAAGTTCCAGAAGACAATAGAGTTCAAGTTGTATTCAAGCCTGTTGGTAAATTTATAGCATCTTATCGCCTTGGACACTGGGACGACAAAGCAGCGCCGACCATAAAGTTTGAACCAGAGCAAATTTTAGAAAAGGTTAAAGAGTTTGGACATTTTTCAATTTACGGTTGGGAGTTTATAGACTGCAAGCAAGAAAGTGATTACAGTTGGCTTGACAAATTAAGCTTTGACTTTAATTCTCAAAATGCTCACGGCAGACAACATAGAATTGAATTATTTCAAGAAGGTAGCGACAAACACATTGACATAAAAATTTGGTTTGACGAGTTTGAAATATTTACTCCAAATTATGACAAAGTTGAGTTTCAAACTTTCATTGAAAATGTTAAAAGAGGTTGGGATGTTATTTTCAATGGAAAAGGGTCAGACGTGTTCGGTATTTTTCCATTGAAAGATTAGGGAAAAATGACTGCCTATAACATTGGTATTGCTAATAGTGGGGGCAAAACATTGGTGCAACCAGCAGCGGCTATTCTGCTGTGCTGTGGTTCGGGGCTTGACGAATTAAGCCCAGCTTTAGTTCTTATTATTTAACTTTATCAAAAAGCAAGGCAGCAGTTCCGGGTGGAGGAATACAAAATTCCCACCACCGGAAATACCTGCTCGTTGTGTGCACATGCTAATTGAAGTTCGAAAATTGAGAAATAAAATCTATCCATGACCAAGATAGTAAACGATAATCAAAATAAGGAGTCATCAAGAGTTGAACTATTTAGTGACGGAGTATTTGCAATTGCTATTACTCTTTTAGTCTTGGAATTAATTCAAATCTTACATCCTGAATCAGAATCAAAACTGTTAACAACCTTTCTAAATCATTGGCAATCTTTTCTAGCATTTTTTATAGGTTTTACTACAATACTTGTATGCTGGATAAATCATCACGTAGCCTTCGAGTCTATTCATAGAGTGGATACGAAATTTTTATGGGTAAATGGTTTTTTGCTCTTTATTGTAACCCTCACCCCCTTTTCAACTGCAGTAATGGCGGAATACCTTCAAAAAGAAAGTACAATTGCAGTGGCTATTTTCGGGTTTAATTATATATTAATCTCTTTTGCTGCTAATGGAATTTGTTCTTATGCTTATAGCCATCACTTAATTCAAGAAGAAGAGCGTGTCAATTATAATTCTTACAGATTAATTTATCGATATGCTATTTATTATACTATACTGGCATTTTTTATTTGCTTTATTTCAACCTGGATTTCCATATGTTTATATTTACTGCTATTTGCATTATTTGCAGCACCAAAAGAATTAGCCATAAGACTTGAAAAGATACGAATGAAAAAAAAATTTAAATCAACCCGAAAAGAAACTGAGCAGGAACGGGACAGCACGAACACATAACAGGCGTTTTAGCAATATGGTGGGTGACGAATATATTCTCAACTTATTGTTCGCTTTCGATTTTACTTCCAGCCGACAGAATAGTAATGAGCAGCAGAATTAATAAAGAACTTTTGTAGCTTTATTCAACAGCGGTTGCGGGATATCATTTTCAAATACCGCCACATCGCCAAGCCTTGTCCGTTGTGCGCAAGCATTTCAAAACACCTCTTCTAAATGCATAAGAACAAGAAAGTAGTAAGGGTTATACGGTGGGCACTTTTAATTTTACTTATTGTTTTTTTGTATAAAGTTTTCTGGCCGAGGCATTACAATGTTCAGTCGGGAGAAAAGGGAATAACTGGCACATTCTGGCAGTTATCAACAGGATCTACTATTGGGTATACTTTTATATCCTCTACTCGAAAAGAAACTCAGGCATATCCAATCATTTATCTGCATGGCGGACCAGGTGGTGCTATTTCCAAGCGAGTAATTGATGATCTAAAACCGATTTGTAACGAGGGCTTTGATGTATACTTTTATGATCAGGTTGGGAGCGGCGCATCAAGCAGATTAAGGGATATTTCCGAATATACTGTCCAAAGACAGGTTGATGACTTAAATGAAATAATCAAAAAAATTAATTCAGGAAAAGTTATATTAATTGGACAATCATGGGGTTCTGTATTAGCTGCTGCATACTTATCAAAGCACCCCGAAAGGATTGACAAAATAATTTTTACCAGCCCAGGCCCTATTTATCCGATAAATAATGCAGAAATAAACATTCCGGCTCCGGATAGCTTTAGATTGCGAGCTCCATTTTATACAAATAAAGCTGCAAATGAATCTTCAACTAATATTCGGATTAAAGCAATTACATTTTTCGCTGCTCGCTTTGGTAAAAAAATAGCCTCTGATAAAGAAGTTGATGAATATGCCGACTTTCTTGATTCTAAAGCTTATAAATCGGCGTTGTGTGACACATCAGTAGACTTGGAAAATCGGCGCGGTAGTGGATTTTTCGCAAGCATAATGACATATAAAAGCATCTTACTCCTGAAAGATTTCAGAGAGAAAATTAAAGGTATAAGTATGCCAGTTTTAATTATGAAAGGACAATGTGATAATCAACCCTGGGGTGCTACCAATGAATATTTGAGTCTTTTTCCTAATCACAAATTTGTACTAATACCAAATGCTGGACACTTCATAAATGTCGAGCAGCATGAAATGTATATCCGTGAAATAAAAAACTTTCTACTACAATAATGCCTACAAATAACATGGGGTTTGCCAAAATACGGGCTTGACCTTTAAAACTTCTATTTCAACTCATTCTCAGCATTTGTTCCTGTCTGGACAAACTTATCCAGGCTGTTGTTCGCAGCTTCAAAATTTAGTCATAAATTCATCTTCAGCTCCGGGCGGACAATTGGTCAATTCCCCAACGGAACAAAACCCTGCCCGTTATGGGCAATTTTAGCGACACCCAACAAACAGACAATTCCGAGTGAAAACTTAAGGAAATAAAAAATGAATAAATTAATTTTTCTTGCTGCGATTATTTGTTGTTTGACAATTTCTTGTTCAAATCAAAATCAGCCAGATAATGCTGATAATGCAATCAATCAAATCGTAATTGCAAATGACTCCGGTAGAGACATTAAAAATAAAAATATGATTAGTCAAAAAATTGCACCCTATTTGTGGGTAGAGAAAGATGCCAAAGCTGTAGCAGATTACTACTTATCGATTTTTAAAGACGGTAAGCTGAAAGATTTTCGCAAGTTCGGTAGTAAAGAAAGTGGAAATGATGCAGGCATAGAAACAGCTGTAATTGAAATAGCAGGAATGGAGTTTAGTATATTGGCAGCTGGCCCACTATTCAAATTTAATGAAGCTGTTTCTTTTGTTATCAATACAAAAGACCAGGCTGAAACGGATTATTATTGGGAAGCTCTTACTAAAAATGGTGGTGAGGAAGGCTCTTGTGGATGGTGTAAAGATAAATATGGATTATCATGGCAGGTTGTACCAACTGAATATTTTGAATTAATACATAGCGATGACCCTAAAGTAAGGGAGAAAGCAATGAAGAATACATTGAATCAGAAAAAATTGATTCTTTCAGAACTTAAATGAGCTAAATAATATCAGCTGAGAAGGAGGAGTCTTTGAGTACGAATAAGATTAAAAACTACCCTTAACTTGGCCGTAGAAGTAAGCCTTGCATATATTAGTCTAATTAATTACCTTAGGTCACCGGCCTGTGTCAAGCTCTAACCGTTGTGTTCTATATTTCAGAAGCACTCTAAAATAGACAAATACAAAAAATATAAAATGGCAAACGCAATTAACTGGTTTGAAATTCCAGTAAAAAATTTTGACAGAGCAAAAAAATTCTATGAATCTGTTTTAGACATTACAATGATGTTGCCTTTTGAAGGAATGAAATATGCAATGTTTCCTGCAGATATGAAAAATGGTGAAATTGGAGGTGGACTTGTTGAAGAACAAGGCTACGAACCTTCACAAAACGGGGCAGTTGTTTACCTGAACGGTGGCGATGATTTATCTGTGCCATTATCAAGAGTTGAAGCTGCTGGTGGTAAAATTGTTATTCCTAAAAAATCAATTGGGGCTAATGGATTTATGGCAATGTTTATAGACACAGAAGGCAACAAAATGGCTTTTCATTCAATGAAATAATGAAAAAGTATAGTGAGATATTAGCTGACCGGGTACGTCATAAATTTGCACAACTTCCAAACGTAACTGAAAAGGAAATGATGGGAGGGTTGACTTTTATGTATAACGACAAAATGTGTGTTGGTATTATTAAAGAGGAATTAATGTGCCGTATTGACCCGGCTTTACATGAAACTTGTATAGAAAAAATTGGATGTCGCACCATGGACTTTACAAAAAGACCAATGAAAGGTTATATTATGATTGACAATTCTGGTATGAAAAATAATAGTGAGTTTGACTACTGGATAAACCTTGCTCTTGACTATAACAAAATTGCAAAATCCGCAAGAAGAAAAAATAATTCAGCGAACAACAATGTTATTGCCGCAAACGGGTCCAGACTTTGAATCTTCAACTGTTAGCATCATTAGGCTGATGTTCCGGTAGAGGAATATCTATTTGACTTTTTGTTGTTAAATTCCAATTTATTTTTTCAATTGGGCTACTGTTCCAGGCTGACATAACGCAGAATATCAGCATTGCAGAAATTCCTTGTGCCAGCTGTAAACCATTATCACTAAAAAAAACGTTTTCGGTAATGGTATCGTCCACCTCCAAGAAACAAACTTAGGAAGGTGGATGGTGAGAAGGAATATTATTTCCCTATGACTTTTTTACGATGGTTGAGGCCCCAGTTTCTAAGCGCTTCAATGACAGGTTCAAGCGATTTTGCATAAAGCGTAGTTTTATATTCAATAATTACAGGTAACTCATCGTAGACAGTCCTTTTTATAAGTTGATGCTCCTCTAAATCTTTTAACTCCTTTGCAAGTACTTTGGAAGTAATCTTTGGAACACTCCTTTCAATCTCCCTGAACCGATAATTACCTGATGAAATTGATATTAATATCATCAATTTCCATTTACCACTAATTACATCTAATGCATCCCTGACAGGCAGCATTGACGATGAACATTCTGTATGACTGGCTTTACTCATTTCCCAGGTTTAGTTGCTTACCTTTAGGTAACTGCTTTCTTTTGTATAGCAAATGTAAATACCTTTGCATAATCAAACAAAAATAAAGATGAATACAATACTCTGGATTACTCAAGGCATACTTGCCGCAATGTTCGCAATGGCGGGCACAATGAAATCAACCCAACCCATTGACAAATTATTGAAATCAGGTGTTACCTGGGCGGACAGATTCCCTCTGACAACTGTTCGCATGATAGGTGTAAGCGAACTTCTTGGTGCATTGGGTCTAATTCTACCCTGGTTATTAAACATAGTCCCAATTTTAACACCGGTTGCAGCAAGTGGACTTGCGCTTGTTCAACTGTTTGCAATCTTCCACCATGCAAAACATAAGGAAGGCAAAGCCATTGTGTTTAATATAGTACTTCTTGCACTTGCTGCATTCGTTGCTTATGGCAGATTTAATTCTCTTTAATTATGACTATTACTGTTTTTGGAGCAAGTGGTGCTATTGGTAAATTGTTTATACAGAAAGCACTGGACATAGGACTCAAAGTAAGGGCATATATCCGCAATAATTCAAAGTTTGATTTGACGCATCATAATTTGGTAACCATAGAAGGCGAATTGGATGATTTCGAAAAAGTAAAATATGCAATTTCCGATGCTGATGCAGTGATTAGTACATTGGGCCCGCCACTCAAACGAAAGTATGATCTTTTTGCAGTCTTTGAAGGACACAAAAATATTGTAGCGGCAATGGAATTGAAGAAGATCAGACGGTTTATAACTATTGCTACTCCTAGTGTTAAATCAACAGAAGACAAACCTTCATTGGTTACAAAAATGCCATCAATTATGGCAAAATTATTTTTCCCAAGCGCATACCAGGAAATTGTTCAAGTTGGAGAACTTGTAAAACAGTCTGCATTAGATTGGACAATTGTGAGATTCATTGCACCAAACAATAAACCAGGGACCGGAAAAGTAAAAGTGACATTTGGTGATAAAAAAATAAGCTGGGGAATTCCCCGTGCCGATATTGCAGAATTCTTATTAACTCAGGTAAATGACAAGCAATATATTCGATCTATGCCGATCATTGGGAGTTAGATATTAAAATTGAATACTTTGTAATGATGATCGTACAGTTTGGTGGGATTTTTTAATGGTGATTATGAGATTGACTTGTGAAAAGTACACTATCAAAAAAGTAACCATCATTATAAAAAAAATTTGAGACTTCAACTATTTTAATCAAGGCTGCTACTTACACTTATATTGTTTCAATTGAGTCTGACTTTAAAATTTCAGCCAGGTGCTTTTATCTACTTCAGTTTTGGCTTTTGAATACAGCCAGTAAAAAGTTCTTAACTTCATCTGCAAAACAAGGCCAAACTGTTGTAATGGGCTGGAGATTATTAAATCCCCCACCATAAGCAATATTTTTACCTTGCCCGATGCATCTCTAACCTTAATTTAATTCGGAAAATGAGTTCAAATTTACCAGGTTCAAAACCGCATTATCAAATTTTAGATGGCTTAAGAGGTGTTGCTTCGATAATGGTAGTTGCTTTCCATATTTTGGAAGCAAGTTCTACCAGCCATTTGGATCAAATTATTAATCACGGTTATTTGGCTGTGGATTTCTTTTTTTTACTTTCCGGTTATGTTATAGGTTATGCTTATGATGATCGTTGGAAAACAATGCATATTAAAGACTTTTTTAAGAGAAGATTGATCAGGCTTCAACCAATGGTTGTAATGGGTATGATAATCGGTGCAATTTGTTTTTATTTTCAAGATTCGGTTTTGTGGCCGTCGATTCACGAAGTTCCTGTTTGGAAAATGTTATTGGTTATGCTCGTTGGTTTCACTTTGATTCCTTTGCCTGCTTCTATGGACATCAGGGGTTGGTCGGAAATGCATCCATTGAACGGCCCGGGTTGGTCATTATTTTATGAATACGTAGCGAATATTCTTTATGCATTGTTTATTAGAAAGTTTTCGAAAACGTTACTTTCAATTCTCGTTTTCCTTTCAGCTGTCGTTTTAATTCATGTAGCAATTACAAGTCCTACCGGTGATATCATTGGTGGTTGGTCGCTTGATCCGGAACAAATACACATTGGTTTTGCGCGGGTAATGTATCCATTCTTTGCTGGATTGTTGCTCTTTCGGATGGGTAAATTAATCCAGGTAAAAAATGCGTTTTTGCTTTGCAGTTTATTATTAATTATAGTCTTAGCCATGCCGAGAGTTGGCGGGAAGGAACACTTTTGGATGAATGGACTCTATGATGCTGTTATTGTTATATTTGGCTTCCCTTTTATTGTATTTTTAGGCGCTAGCGGGAATATCGAAAGCAGATTTTATTCGAAAGTTTGCAAATTGTTTGGAGACATTTCCTATCCCATTTACATTACACATTATCCAATAATTTATATTTACACAGGTTGGGTAGCAACAAATAAAATCCAATTAAAAGATGCTATTCCGGTAGGTTTAATTGTTTTTATATCCTGTATTGCAATTGGGTATATGTCTCTAAAATTATACGATGAGCCAGTGAGAAAATGGTTAAAAAATAAGCTAAAAAGTTAGAAAAATATTCATAAAATTTGGAATATTTGGTCATTTTAGCTTCCTGCATTTTGTACATTACTTTAAAAAAATCATCTCTATATTACAATAGATAAAATTGATGAAACCAGTTGGCCTTTTATATTTATGGAATTTGCCTCTTTTATCTTATTCTATTTTATTAGACAGTGATCCAATCTACAAGCCTTGGAGGCATTCATTTTAAATATTACCTTCGGAAATCTGAAAACTTCCGTCAGTGACTGTTTGCAGATTTGAAATACGAAAATTCAATTGGTATTGAATATAGCAAATAGCAATACATCTACGGCAATTCAAAATAACATATTATGGCAACCGGGAAAAAAAAGGAATTAACTCCAAAGCAAACTGAAGAATTGCTCAGGACATTAAAGGAACGTTTTGAGAAGCACATGAACCGTCATACAGATCTTCAATGGTCAAAAGTGCAGGCAAGGCTGGAAACTAATACTGGAAAACTGTGGTCGCTCAATGAAATGGAAAGAACTGGCGGTGAACCGGATGTTGTTGGCTTTGATAAAAATGCCGGGGAGTACATTTTTTATGATTGTTCAGTAGAAACTCCCACAGGAAGAAGAAGTCTTTGTTATGACCGGGATGGACTTGAATCCAGGAAAGAATTTAAACCAGTAAATAGTGCTATCGATTTGGCCAGTGAAATGGGCATTGAACTATTGACTGAAGAACAATATCGTTACTTACATAAACTGGGAAAATTTGATACCAAAACATCCAGTTGGTTAAAAACACCCGCAGATATCAGAAAACTGGACGGTTCCATTTTTGGTGATTTCCGTTTCGGGACTGTTTTCATTTATCACAATGGTCCGCAATCTTACTACGCAGGAAGGGGATTTCGTGGATCACTCAGAATTTGATTTATTTCTCGTATAGTGCTAAAAAATCTTTTAAAAATAAGACTGCCGGGAAAAGGATAACTCGCAGGTTGATTTATTAATGATGGCATTATTTAATGAACTGGAGCACTAATTGAAGATTAATTTCTTTGTTCTTAATTAAAGTGTAAGTGAGTTTATACCTTTTATTGATTCACCTCATAAATTGTGAATTATGTTCTTAACGGATACCCTTTGGTTTGAAATAGCTGTCGTTAGTATAATTTTTGCATTAGGGAATATATTGATGGGACATTTTGAAGAAAGGACTCCTAAATACCGGAGAGTTGGCAAATATATTTTAACTCTTTTGATTGTATGTTGTATTTCATATTTTTTCGGCAGAATAGCTTCTATGGCTTTTTTAGCATCCTTCATTATTCCCTTGTTATATGTTCACGCATATTATTTACCCAGGAAAAAAGGTATAAATGGTTGGACCGGAGAACCCAAAGGGAAATATTATGAATTTCGAAATTGGGATAAGAATATATTTTAAAATAAATTGTAAAAAGAACATTTAAGACAATAGCAGAAAAATACAATGTATGGAGAATATAGAAATTGTCAAAGTAAGTGTTGATGACATTGCACAATTGCAAATTATTTGCAAACAAACTTTTTTTGAAACATATGCTGACGGAAATACGGAAGAAAATATGCAAAAATATTTGGATGAGTCTTTTTCGTTAGAGAATTTAGCTGCTGAACTGGCAAACCCCAATACACAATTGTTTTTTGCCAGGCTTGATCAAAAACCTATTGGATATGTAAAAATTAATTTTGGTGAAGCTCAAACGGAATTAAAATATCAAAAATCACTGGAGATTGAACGCATTTATGTTTTGAAAGATTTTCACGGGAAGCGTGTTGGACAAATCTTGTTTGATAAGGCTTTTGAAATTGCCCTGCAGACAAAAGCGGATTTTTTATGGCTGGGTGTATGGGAAAAAAACCCAAAAGCAATATATTTCTATAAGCGAAACGGTTTTGTTGAATTTGACAGACATATTTTCAAATTAGGCGATGACCTGCAAACGGATATAATGATGAAATTAACTTTGGCAAATTAAACTCCCACAAAAAATAACTCCATTTAAAGTAGTTATTTTCAAAAATTTGGCTCTTCCTTTTAGGAGATGTCATTAAAAAATATTGTTTGAAGTAAATAAAAAAAGAGGTGGCTTGTTAACAGGCCACCTCTTTATCTTGAATAAAACTACGCTTATATCATGCCAGGTCGAAGCGGTCAAGATTCATCACTTTATTCCATGCAGCAATAAAGTCCTTTAAAAACTTTTCCTCTGAATCGGCACAACCATATACCTCAGCAATAGCCCTCAGTTCTGAGTTGGAACCGAAGATGAGGTCTACACGGGTTCCTGTCCACTTAAGCTCGCCAGTTTTACGATCACGACCTTCAAATACTCCCTGGTCATTTGAAGCAGACTTCCAGCTTGTGCCCAGATCCAGCAGGTGTACAAAATAGTCGTTGGTAAGTGCCTCCGGACGTTTGGTAAATACGCCATGCTTAGACTCATCGAAGTTGGTATTCAGCACACGCATACCTCCAACCAGCACCGTCATCTCAGGTGCTGTTAACGTCAGCAGTTGCGCTTTATCAACCAGCATTTCTTCTGCCGATGCAACATGCTTTGGCTTCATGTAATTACGGAATCCGTCTGCGGCCGGCTCCAGGACCTCAAATGATTCCACATCAGTTTGTTCCTGTGTGGCATCTGCACGTCCCGGAGTGAAAGGAACAGACAGTTTATGCCCTGCATTAGAGGCTGCCTTTTCAATACCTGCACATCCGGCAAGCACAATCAGGTCCGCCATGGACACTTGTTTTCCGCCTGCGTTGAATGCTTTTTGAATGCCCTCAAGCGTCTGTAAAACTTTCGCCAGCTGGGCCGGGTTGTTAACTTCCCAATCTTTCTGGGGAGCCAGGCGAATTCGAGCCCCGTTTGCACCACCGCGCTTATCAGAGCCTCGGAATGTAGATGCGGAAGCCCATGCGGTTGATACAAGTTGGGAAACTGTCAGTCCTGAATCAATAATTTTAGCCTTGAGGACTGCGATGTCTTTATCATCAATCAATGTATGTGTAATGGCTGGGATCGGGTCTTGCCAGATAAGCACTTCTTTAGGTACTTCTGGTCCGAGATACCGGGCAATTGGACCCATATCGCGATGGGTAAGCTTGTACCATGCACGGGCAAATGCATCAGCAAATGCATCCGGATTCTCATGAAAATGCCTTGAAATTTTCTCATAAATGGGATCTACCCTCAACGCCAGGTCGGTCGTAAGCATCGTAGGTGCGTGACGCTTAGACGGATCATGTGCATCCGGCACAGAATCTGCTCCCATGCCATGCTTTGGTTTCCATTGTTGCGCACCTGCCGGGCTCCTGGTTAATTCCCATTCGTAACCAAAGAGGTTCCAAAAAAAGTTGTTGCTCCACTTTGTAGGGGTAGTGGTCCACGCACCCTCAAGTCCACTGGTAATTGTATTTACTCCATTACCGCTTCCGAAAGTGTTTTTCCAACCAAGGCCTTGCTCCTCGATGCCTGCCGCTGCAGGTTCCGGTCCAACATATTTACCAGGATCTGCTGCCCCATGGGTTTTACCAAATGTATGTCCGCCAGCAATTAATGCTACTGTTTCTTCATCATTCATAGCCATGCGGCCAAAAGTCTCGCGAATATCCCTGGCTGCTAAAAGCGGATCGGGGTTGCCGTTAGGACCTTCCGGATTAACGTAGATCAAACCCATTTGTACTGCAGCAAGCGGATTCTCCAGATTGCGGTCTCCGGTATAGCGTTTGTCGTCCAGCCACTTGCTTTCTGAACCCCAGTAGACGTCTTCTTCCGGTTCCCAAACATCTTCACGACCGCCACCGAAACCAAAGGTCTTAAAGCCCATCGATTCCAATGCGCAGTTACCGGCCAGGATCATCAGATCGGCCCAGGAAATTTTCTTACCATATTTCTGTTTGATAGGCCAAAGGAGCAAACGTGCCTTATCGAGGTTTGCATTGTCTGGCCAGCTGTTGAGTGGCGCAAAACGCTGCGTGCCTGATCCACCACCACCACGGCCGTCCGATATGCGGTAAGTGCCCGCACTGTGCCAGGCCATACGGATGAAAAAAGGTCCATAATGACCATAATCTGCCGGCCACCAGTCTTGTGATGTTGTCATTAAATCGAAGATATCTTTCTTCAATGCCTTCAGATCAAGCTTCTTGAACTCTTCGGCGTAATTGAATGACTCGCCCATCGGATTGGAAAGAGCTGAGTGCTGACGAAGGATATTCAATTTAAGCTGATTGGGCCACCAGTCGCGGTTTCTTGTGCCAGACCCGGCGCTTTGCTTCAGCGCGCCACCAGTAAACGGGCATTTGCTTTCCCCGTTTGAACTTTTTGTTGATGTGATGGGAGATGTGTTATTTTCCATTTTTTATAGATTAATTCATTATTGGGGATTATAAATTTACAACAATCATTACTTACTTTCTGTATGTTCTTTTATGAGCTGGCCATTTTGCTAACTTTTAGTATATTTTAAAAAAGGAGGGAATATATTTTTCTTTCCGAATGCATAAAATCTACTTTCCGAAAACACATGAATCATGAAATTGTTTGACAGGACCATAAAATGGTATAGATGATTTGAGAAAACAACCTTGCAACAACCAGGGACAGGCGAAAAGCCAGGTTCATGGATCATTATTGGTGTCAGTAATTTTTGAATGAATTTATTAATATCAGGATTGGGTTTATGGTATTTAAAGTCTTACCGGTAATTGATATAATGATTGACTTATATAAACAGCCGTTATCGATTGATAGATTTCAGGCGTATATAAAATTGCTCCAGGGAGAAACAAAAGGGAACCTGGCATTTCCCATAAGTGGTTTCAACCCGATGGCAAAAGAGCATATACTGGAAAAGCTTAGGGAATTAAAAAACCTGGAGGCCGAAAAAAATATGACGGAAGCATTGTCTGCACTGAATGACAAGGTTAGTGGACAATTTTCAAATCGAAGTTTCCATGTAGCCCTCAATTTATCGGATGACCTTAAGGGAGGTTGGACAAACCGATTTACAAGTGATTATGACAGTAAATTCAACTTTAATGGGCTTATCAGCAGGGATTTTTGCACACCGATCTTTTGGTCAAGTGAAAATTACTCGAAAACTATCATTAAACAAAGAACCCTGGAATATGCATTAAGGACAATTTACCGGCTTACATATCCTGGACCCAGGACATTGGAAGAACATGTATTGCAGGAAAGATATGTGGCCAATACTGTAGGGATTAAAAATAAATACGTGATGGGGGACTTTGCTGAACTTAACAATTTCTTTGTTGTAAATAAGCAGTCTACAGACTATCATATTATTTTCAACTTTTTTTATGGAGATGAGGGATCATTGTCTCTGGGATTTCCCGCCTATGGTATTAACACTGATTTTACTGGTTTTGATTACGCAGCCGGTCTAACATAAAAGGGAAAATAATGAGATGAAAGATTCAGGGAAGGGTATTTTTTTTCAATAGTTGTCTTTCTAATAATGTAAAGCTCCAAAAACCTGTTTGGTTTTAATGCTTTTTTTAAATTTAAAAAAGGATTGGAAAATCAATTCGTACTCTTTTATATTTCAATCCGGAAAATGAACCTGACATGAAAGAAGAGAAAATTCAAACACTCCACCCACTTCCTGGAAAAATAAATAAGCGTATTTCACTTGAAAAATATACCCTGATAAAGGATAATATTTTAGCCATTTTGAAAGAAGGCGATTTGTCGCATACGGAGCTTATGGAGAGATTATACAACAATGTTAAAGATGTTTTTGAAGGGGGTATACAATGGCATGGCGAAGTGGTAAAACTTGATTTAGAAGCCAGGAAAATAATTGAACGAACCCGATCAAAACCTGAAAAATATCATATCAACTCTAAGAAAAGTTAATTACTATGCTGTATAAGTGGAGTTATAAGAATTTGATTTATCCATCCAACTATTAATAACCACTTTCCTGAATAGTTTTGCTGAATCAATTTTTAAATTGACTGAAATCAAATATTATTTACAGAAAATAGTTTGATTCATGTATTAAAAAACCTATATTCAAGTATCTGAATGTAACGAAGGTTAACTTCTGGTAAAATGGTAATATGTTAATGTAAGATCCGGTATCTCCTGATTATGCCAATACAAGCCCTGTGTGTTTTTTCATAAACGATAAAAAGATCAACATGGCAAATCACATCATTTTCATCCTGGGTACCAGGCCAAATGAAACTCATCCGGACAATAGGGATTTAATTTTATCTGACGGGGGAGATTCAAGAGTTAACCACGGTGATACTGTTTTTTGGGTCAATATGGTACCTTCCATCACATCGTTTAGAATTACGGATGATAACCTGCATTCTGATGTTTTTAATCCTGATCCGCTTCAAATTCCAGGCTCCGGAAATTGGTCCGGAACAGTAAGAAAAAAAGACAAAAAAGATAAAGGAAAACATGAAGAGACTTATACCATCTGTTTTACACAAGATGGACAAACCTTTAGTTACGATCCCATTATCAAAGTGAATCCATAAATACATCAGATGGCCCATTACAGAAAAGCTTATACATTATTTATAGGCTTTTTTTGTTTATTGATACAAATCCTTTCTGCGCAGGACCAGAAACTGGCAGACAGTCTAAGTCGTATTTACCAAACCCAAAAACTGCCGGATACAGCAAAGCTTGAATTGTTACGAAACCTGGCATATAATGAAAGCCGCGACCTTGACCTGGGTATTAGATATGCTGATGAACTGATCGCCTTGTCCACAAAATTGGGGAATAATTTATACCTGTACAGAGGTTATCTCCAGAAAGGAAACAAACTCAGTACAAAAGGAGACCCGGATGCGGCCATGGCCGCTTATATCAAGAGTGCAGAAGCAGCTCAAAAAGCCGGCTATGAGAAAGGGCAAGGTAGTGCGCTAGGTGCCATAGGAGATACTTATGCCAATGCAAGGAATTTTCCCAATGCCATGCTTTATTATCGTAAAGCAATTGAAGTAATGAGAAACACCGGCGATACGGTTTTGTGGGCAACAATTATATCAAATGCCGGTGATGCATTTCTTCAGCAAAAAAAGTACGATTCTGCTCTTTTGTATTTTAGGGAATCTGGTCGTGTATTTGAATTGGTTGATTATACTACCGGTAAGGCTTACAGCATGGGCAATATCGGGATGGTCTATGCAAATACCGGGCAAAATGAATTGGCAGAAAAAAACATCAATGAAGCCATTAGCCTCCTGGAGAATCTGGGCGATTATTCTCCTATATGCATTTACCTTATTTCCATGTCTGACATCTATGCAGAAAAAGAGGATATGCAAATGGCTCAAAATTATGCCCGGAAAAGCTTATCCCTGGCAGAGCAGTACAAATTGAAAGACCAGGTTAGCGTGGCCAGTCTCAAACTGTCTGTATTGTCTGAAAACGCTGGTGACAAAGATGCCGCACTTCGTTATTATAAAAAGCATGTTGCCTACCGGGATAGTGTAAATGATATTAATACTGTGCAGAAAATGGCTAACCTGAGAACTGATTTTGAAGTATCTCAAAAACAGGTGGAAGTGGACCTGCTGAACCAGGAAAAAAAGAACCAACGTAATATGTTGATTTCACTTTTTGTTATCCTGGCTCTGGTGTCTGCATTACTTGGTACCCTTTATATTTATTATCGAATTGTATCCAGGGAGAAAAAAAGATCAGAGGCCCTCTTGCTGAATATTCTTCCGGCCGAAACAGCAAAAGAATTAAAGAAAAATGGCAAGGTGGAGGCGGTGAAGTTCGACCAGGTAACAGTGTTGTTTACTGATTTTGTGGCATTTTCAAAAGAAGCAGAAAATATAGAACCGGAAAAACTGGTTGAAAGCATAGATCATTATTTCCGTGCTTTTGATGAAATTACTTCGAAACATGGCCTGGAGAAAATCAAAACAGTGGGTGATGCGTATATGTGTGCCTGTGGATTACCCACGGCGAATCCTTCACATGCAAGCAATGTGATCCGGGCTGCTCAGGACATGATTAAAATGGTAAATAATTCAATGACTAAAGAAGATGGCCTTAGTCATTTTGAAATAAGGATTGGTGTGCATACCGGTCCTGTTGTGGCGGGGATCGTTGGTATAAAAAAATGGCAATATGATATTTGGGGGGATACGGTGAATATTGCTTCAAGGATGGAATCTATGTCCAAACCCGGACGTATCAATATCTCTGAGACCACTTACCAGGAAATCAAAAATGATTTCACCTGCGAATACAGAGGAGAAATTGAAGTGAAGAACAGGGGGGCATTGAAAATGTATTTCCTAGTCTGAAAATAACCAGGGAAAGAAAGGTTTAGTTCATTTTATATCTGGGTTATTATTCTAATTACATCGAACTTTATTTTATACTTACTTGCATCACCTCTACAAGAATGTCGCTCCTCCGGAGCTCTAATACAAAATACATCTGAATCTACAAGAATGCTGCTCCTCCGGAACTATAATACAAAATACATTTGAATCTACATGAATGTCGCTCCTCCGGAGCTACAAGAATTTCGTTCCTCCGGAGCTACAAGAATGTCGCTTCTCCGGAGCTACAAGAATGCAGCTTCTCCGGAGCTACAATACATGATTGCAGACTAATCTACAAGAATGTCACAGTTTCCGCTGATTAAAGATATTATTGTGCTATTGCCTTTCAGCTCCGGAGGAGCGACATTTTTTTTACAAATTTCTACCAGTTTTTATCTATTTGACATTCAATTAATTTCATAATGTGTCATTGTCATCCCTCATGTTAGGGGAAAGGATCTTTTTTAACAAAATCAGCAAAAGACTAATAATGATATTTTATTCGTGCAAGGTGTTATATATTATTCTATTCCTGTATCTTTAAATCAGTCATTTATATACTCAGTATTATTTCAATTCTACATTCCAGTTAAATAAATAAATTATGTCACAGAAAAAAATTATCGTCGTATTTGGAGCAACAGGTGCTCAGGGTGGAGGTTTGGTTCGCGCCATTCTCAATGACAAAAACAGTGAATTTTCTGTTCGGGCTGTTACCCGCGATCCGCAATCAGACAAATCAAAAGCACTGGCAGCACTTGGTGCTGAGATTGTACAGGCCGACCTGGCCCATCCAGATACGGTATTAAAAGCCATGGAAGGTGCTTATGGCGCTTTTTGTGTAACCTTTTTCTGGGCGCATTTTTCTCCTGAGCAGGAGGGTGCCGAAGCCAAATGCATGGCGGATGCCGCTAAAACTGCCGGATTGAAGCATGTTATTTGGTCGACTTTAGAGGATACAAGGCTTCACGTGCCCATTCATGATACCCGGATGCCAACATTAATGGAAAAATACAAAGTACCGCATTTCGATAGTAAAGGTGAATCCAATCGTTTTTTTACAGAGGCAGGTGTGCCTACCACTTTTTTACTGACAACCTTTTATTGGGATAACCTGATTTATTTTGGCATGGGGCCAAAAAGAGGCGCAGATGGCGTACTTGCTATTACTTTCCCGATGGGAGATGGTAAACTTTCCGGAATATCTGCAGATGATATTGGAAAATGTGCATACGGTATTTTCAAAAAAGGAACTCCACTCATTGGTAAAACGGTAGGAATTGCAGGTGAACATATCAGTTGTGCAGATATGGCAAAAGCATTGACCAAAGCGTTAGGTGAAGAAGTTAGATATAATGCTGTTACCCCGGAAATGTACAGAGGCTTTGGTTTTCCAGGTGCAGAGGACCTTGGAAATATGTTCCAGTATTACCAGGAATTTGAAAAGGAATTTACTGATGCGCGCGATATAAAAGCAGCTAAGGAATTAAACCCGGAATTACAGTCATTTGAAATGTGGCTTGCGGCCAATGCAAAACGATTGCCAATCGATTAAGGTATTAACGTGTACAGAAGGTAAATATTGATTTTTAAGAAAATCATTTCTTTTTCTTTTTTAAATTTTCTGTAATGCATGTTATGGAGTTACATAAAGAATGTTTGATGTCAATTATTTTTAAAATTAAATGTTGATTCAATGAAACTCGGTGCATTTTCCATAAGCCTAAGCGTAAAAGACTTAAACGCTTCTAAACTATTCTATGAAAACCTTGGCTTTACTGTTTTTGCAGGCGATTTTAAAATGAACTACCTCATCATGAAAAATGAGAATTCCCTGATTGGGCTTTTTCATGGCATGTTTGAAAAGAACATTTTGACTTTTAATCCGGGATGGGATGAGTCGGCTAAAAAAATACCCCAGTTTGACGATGTCAGGGAAATTCAACGTACACTCAAAATCAAACATATAAAACTGGAACAAGAAGCCGATGAAAAAAGTACCGGACCTGCAAGTATAGTGTTAATGGATCCGGATGGGAATGCCATTCTAATTGATCAACACGTATAATTAGATGAAATATTTTATTTTAACCTGGTAATTTTCTGGAATATTTTTCCCCTAAAAATGTTTAGCATATAATTTTCAAATGTAGTCTTGCTGAATGTATGATGTGGCTGTTCGTCCTCATAATCCTTTAATCCCCTCAAATCATGGTTCAGGCAATACTTGCGGCTGAAGATATGAGATTCAAAAATATAAGAAGTATTATAAATCCACTATTGCTCATCTGTATACTTTTTGTTTTTTCCTGTTCTGTAAAAATTAACCATACTGATCAGGAATCAAATTTCTATACCCAGCTTAATAATAACCGATTGGTTGCAGAGTGGGAGCCTGCCCTTGGTACGATGGTCGTCTGGCCTTTGAGTGTTCCTTATAAACTGGTGGTTGAATTGAGTAAAGACTATCATCTGTATACATTAGTAACGAATGACAGATCCAGGATTGAAGCCATGGAATGGTATAAAAAATGGGGGATAGACCCATCCAGGAATACTTTTATCTATGCTCCACAAGGTATTGATTCCTGGTGGGTAAGAGACTGGGGACCAGGTGCGGTTTTTTCACCTGAAGGGAAAATGAAACTTGCCGATGGGAAATACATTTATTCCACACCAGTCACAGGCCTTCAATGCAATGATTCATTACGGTTTTTATATATGACCAATAGCAATGAGATCATCAAAACCGAAACTGATGATACAGCCACAAAATATGTTGGCGAAGCATTGAATATTGAAATGATTGACCTGCCATTTATAAATACCGGAGGCAATGTGATCACAGATGGATTGGGTTCTGCATTTTCTACCTGCATACTGTTGAATGAGAATAAGTATTTCAAGGTATCTAAGGACAGTTTCCTTGATATGAACAAAAAATTATTAGGTGTAGATCAATATAATATTATTTCAAATTTTGAAAAGTATGGAATACAGCATATCGATTGTTTTATGAAGCTATTGGACGAAGAGCGCCTACTGGTTGCAGAACCACCTGCAGATCATGAACTGTATCCGATCTACCAGAATATTATTGATAATGAGTTAAAAAAACTTAAATCACCTTTCGGGCGTGTTTATGAAATTCTCCGGTTAAAAACTGATCGATATAGTAAAGAGCAATTGGCGGCTTATACTAATTCTATCATTATTAATAAGACCATTTATGTGCCCTTATTCAGGATCAAAGAGGATAGTGCAGCATTGCAAAGATGGCGTGAGGTTATGCCCGGATACACAGTCAAGGGATTTGAATTTTCATTAGCCGATGAACCGATTATATCTCAAAAAATGAAGGACCATTATAAATCATACGGCTGGAATTCCGGCGATGCGCTTCACTGCAGGACAAGGGCTGTTTGGGATTCTCAAATGCTGTTCATCGGGCTTAAAAAAATCGATAGCCTTGTAGACCCGAGGCGTAAAAATTATGTCTATGCCACCATTATCGACTATAGCAAAAAAGGATTACAACAAGGGAAAAATGAATTTTATTGGCGGGTCAGGGGCGATACAGGATGGCGGATTATTCCTTTGAAACAAATTGACTTTTCAGATCATTTCTATGCAGAGATACCTTATTCCACAAAAGGTAAAACGATCGAATATTATATATCTTCCGCATCAAAATCTGGCAGGGTAGAATCAAGGCCGGCATCTGCGCCAGCCGGTTTTTATCAATATAAGATAAAATGATTATTGAGCTTACAGGAATTACATTTCTTAGGAACAAAATGAATTTTACGGCTATTTAAATCAATGTTAAATTCTCTTAACAGGATGAAGTTTGTAGTAATTTCATTTATCTCTATTAATATTTTTTGAATTTAATGAAATACTTGACGGCTATTTTATTCCTGGTGATTGTTAGCCATATAAACGGTTATGCACAGTCTTCATCAGAAAATGCAATTTTAATTAATGGGATGGTTTTCGATAAAGAGACAAATGGGCCACTTGCATATGTAAGTATTGGTTTGCAAAACAAACCCATTGGCACAATATCTGATTCAAATGGACACTATAGTTTCACAGTGCTTCAGGAAAACATGGATGATACTGTTTTGGTTAGTATTGTAGGATTTGAGAATAAGCCAATTTTGCTTAAAGAATTGCTTTCCCGCGATAATCAAAATATCTTTCTGGCACGTAAAGACTATGTAATGCCCGCTGTTGTTGTTTCCAATAGATTTACAAAGACAGATATTATCGGAAGACAAAGCAGCAGTAAACTGGTACAGATATCAATCCATAATAAAAAGTCGGTGGAAGAAACCATTGGATCTGAGATGGGTATCCGTGTAAAGCCAAGCCAGTCAGGTTCATATCTGAAAAATGTAAACTGGTATTTCTCCGCTAATAATTTCAATTATATCAAGATCAGGGTAAACATTTATTCTGTAAAGGATAATATGCCTGATACACTTCTTACTGATGCGCAAGTATTTACGGTTATACCTGATTATAAAACAGGTTGGATCAGTCTCGATTTACTGCCTTATTATATTCAGGTAAATCAGGATTTTATCATCACGCTGCAATGGATTGAAAGCAGGATGGAAAAAAAGGAACCACCAAAAACTATAGTTCCAGTGAGTGTCTCAAATGCTAAAAATACTTATGCCAGGGTAGCAAGTCAGGATATGTGGAAAAGGATGAGGTATTCGCCCAGTTTTTATGTTACGTTAGTACATTAAACGATTATAAGCGGAACTTTTTTCATTATTAGACTTCCATTTTGTCAAGACAGGATTTTATTAGGTATAAAAATTTAGCTTAATAATAAATTGTCAGTCGCATTTTTGATGTTACGTATGATAGTAATGCTTCAAGAAAAAATGAAAGATTGGCACTAAACAGCAAGGCTTTATGCATCTTTCAGCTCAATGGTAAATTCAGTATATTCGCCATCTTTTGTATCAACTTTTAAATCGCCTCCATGAGATTTAATGATCTCATAACTCAAAGATAATCCAAGGCCAGTTCCTTCACCGGTAGGCTTGGTTGTGAAAAAGGGCTGAAATATCTTATCCAGGTATTTATTTGAAATACCCATGCCATTATCCCGGATAGCTATATTTACTTTGCCATTTTCCTTTTTTGTAGTTACAGTAATGGTGGGTACATATTCTGTTTTAACAGTTTGGGTTTTTTTGTTAACAGCGTATAAAGCATTATTGTAAATGTTCATGAGTACACGCCCTATATCCTGGGGCACGATGTTTATTTGTTTGACCGAAGGATCAAATGATGTAATTAATTTTACCTGGAATGTATTGTCCTTTGCCTTGAACCCATGATAGCTCACTTTCAGATATTCTTCAGTTATTAAATTGAGGTTTGTTAATGTTGTTTCATTACTGTTGCCCCTGGCATGTAACAGTAGATTCTTTACAATATTATCCGCTTTTTTCCCATGGTGGTTTATTTTCTTAATATTTGTAATAGCATCTTCAATTAAGCCGCTAATTTCTTTTTTGTTTGACGCCGAGAAATTGTCTGCTATAAAGATATTTTTAATTTCTTCCAGCAGTTCACTGTTTACTTCAGCAAAATTATTGACAAAATTTAATGGATTTTGTATTTCATGGGCAATGCCCGAGGCGAGTTCGCCAAGGGATGCCATTTTTTCTTTTTGAATTAACTGCATCTGGCTTGATTTGAGGTTGGTCAGTGCAACCTGCAAGGATTCTTTTTGTTCGGATAATTCCAGGGTCCGCTGTTTTACCCGATCCTCCAGCTGGAGGTTTTGTTCCATTAATGCCTCTTTTTGCTCTGCATGTATGGCCTGCAGGCTTTTCTGGTATTGCATTTTTTTCCGCTGGTTGCTTATAAATGCAATAAGAAAACTTGTGAATAGAATTACCATGGCAGAGATGCCAATAATAACCCTAGATTGCAAGCTGATGTCGAGGAGAGACATAAAATGCTTTAGTTATAAAGATACACAATAGAATGTTGGCGATATTATGCACGTCCCAAATATTATCTGCCATTTTTGGGTCCTGTATTATCATAGGTACGTAGAATAAGAAAACAAAAAAGTTAATCACTACATAAATGCTCAGGCCGGTTACAACCCAGAAATGTGGTTCACTGGTTATATCTAATTCGTCATCCTTTAACCAGGTCAGGTAATACAACATGCAAAATATCAACAGCACGTATGATACCATGGTAAATAAATTTCCACTGATATGGTCAGGATTGGTAAATGATTCTATTAAACTGAAATTAAACAGAATAATCAAAACAGAAAGTACGGAGAGGATAAACTGAAATCTTTTATAGGAGTTTATATCAAGCATTTTAAAAAAGAAGCTGAAACTTATAAAAAATATCAGGGAGTGAACATTGTATAAAGGGTTATTGCTTTGCATCCAACCAGGCAGGTATCTTTTAAAATCAGCAATTACATCTGATACAAGACTTATGGAAAAAGCACAAATAAGGTAAATAATAACCGGCTTCAGATAGCGGGGTTGAGGTGGCCTAAATAGTAAAAAAAATAAAGGGATCAATGGTGCCCAGACTTCCGACCAATTCAGCAGATATCTTAATGAAATAGCCATTTTTCGACATATTTATAAGATGTTTTGTTTTCAAAGAGATAGAAAAACGCTTTACTTCAAGAGAAGTTTCTTCTTGTAAATTAGTAAGAAAAATTTGTTATAAGAAATATAAGTATTTTCGAAAAATATTTGTTGAAACTTCCGGAATAAGGATGTAGAAAGTATCTCGCTAAATTGTAGGTTACCAAATCCTGGTTTTACCGAATTTGATTTATTCTTCAATGGGTTTTATAACAGTCTAATGGGTTACCTCTGATGAGTATTTTATGAATATTTTTATTACCAGTTTTCACTAAGCAGGTTTTCCCTGGGTTACATTCAATATTAATTTCAACTATCTTTAAATATGGGCTAAGATGGGGAAACAGAAGACCTAAAATCGTTTATATGAATAATGAAGATGTTTTACATGAGTTTATGCAAAAGGTATGGAATGAGAAAGACTTTAATTGTGTTGCAAAATATTTGCAGGAAGCATATACTATACATATAGACACTGGCGACCCATGGGAGGGAAAGACACTTAACATGGAGGAATTTAAAGTTCGTCTGCGATATTCTTTTGACTCATTTCCCGATATCCATTTCAATATTCTATCTTCTATTGCAGACGGAAATTATGTTGCAATACATTGGATCATGACTGGAACCAATTTGGGTCCCATTGGTGGATTTCCGCCAACAGGAAAATCAATAAAAACATCCGGTACAACCATCTATCATTTCCAAAATGGAAAAATTTGTGGGCATAGCCAGGTTTTTGACCGGACAACTGTTATGAAACAACTTGGTTTTATGTAATTATTGACATTAAAAAACTGAACAATCCAAAAAATGAATCATTATCTTATTGTACCCGGGTTGGGTAATTCCGGACCTGAGCATTGGCAAACATATTTTGAACAATCGGGTGAAAATTTCATCCGGATCAACCAACATGAATGGGATTCTCCTGCTTGCATCGATTGGGTATCTGCAATTGATGTTGCCATATCATCTTTTGATCTTTCAAAAGTTATTTTAATTGGTCACAGTCTTGGATGCGCTACCATTGCACATTGGGCAAAAAATTCCGGGAAAAGGATCAAGGGCGCAATGCTGGTAGCACCCAGTGATATTGAAAACCCGGTTTATACTTTTCCTGCAACGGGTTTTAGTCCCATACCAATTGATAAGATTAATTTCCCCTCTATTGTAGTTGCCAGTTCGAATGATCGCTGGGTATCACAGGAAAGAGCCATTTTTTTTGCTGAAAATTGGGGGAGCAAGTTCATTAATATCGGAAATGCAGGTCATATCAACACAGAAGCCGGATTTGGTAAATGGGATCAAGGCCTGGAAATTTTACATACACTGGATTAAAAATTAGTTTTCCATCGCTCTAAATAAGATTTATGGCAATTCTTCAAAGAACGGATTCTAACAATAAAGATTTTCAGGAACTAGTCAGATTGCTTGATGCAGATTTACGCTTACGTGATGGGGACGATCATGCTTTTTATGCGCAGTTCAATAAGATAGATGCAATAAAAAATGCACTGGTTGCTTATGTGGAGCAATTGCCTGTTGCTTGCGGGGCATTTAAGACTTTTGCGGATGATTCAGTGGAAATTAAACGGATGTTTGTTCACCCCAACTTTAGGGGAATGGGCATCGCGCAGCAAATATTGATTGAACTGGAAAGGTGGGCAAATGAACTTGGATATAAAACGGCCGTATTAGAGACAGGGCAAAAACAACAGGAAGCATTACAACTATATCAAAAGGCAGGATATCATAAAATCCCTAACTATGGTCAGTATGAAGGGATTGAAAATAGTATTTGTATGCAAAAAATGCTACATTAGTTTTATGTTTTTGATTGGTTGAGGTTATATCTTCCCCCTGGCTATTTTAGCACCTTTTACCATATTGGTGAGTTTTTGTTTTGATGCCCACCTGGCCGTTTGGCTTAAACCACAATCCGGTGCTACAGAAAGTTTCTCCGCCGGAACATATTGCAGGCATTTTTTAATCCGCTCAACAACATCTTTTTCTGTTTCTATATAATAATTTTTAACATCAATGATTCCAACGGCCACATCCATTTTCTCCGCAAATGGAGCGAGTAGTTCTATTTCGGCAAATTCCCGGTTAGCCATTTCGATATGGATCTCGTCTACATTAAGTTCGAGAAAATCCGGCAGCATGGGTTTGAGGCTTCGATACCCTACTGGCCTGCCTTTGAAATTTCCAAAGCAGAGATGTGTGGAAAGCCGGCAATTTCCAACAGCAGGGGCTACTGTGCGGTTGAATATATCGGCAAAGCGTTTGGTATCTTCTTTATACGCATAACAACTCATGGAAGGTTCGTCGATCGTGATTTCCTTGCAACCGGCGGCTACAAGGTCTTCAATCTCTTTTCTTACAATAGGTAACAAAGCTTCTGTAATATCGAACCGGTCTTTATATGTTGCATTAGGCAATAAACGGCCACTTAGTGTATACGGCCCCGGTATACTGGTTTTTAAAACAAATCCGGGTGGAGCTAATCTCACCAGGCGCTGATATTCTTTCACCGCACCTAATCCTGCAGGAGCGGTGAGTGTATCTATAATGCTGTGTTTCCCACGCTGATCATGAGCCGGGGGACCAAATCGGCGGGTTTCAGCATGGTTGGGTGCGATCCCATGGATAAATCCATAGAAGGAAAGGTTGAAATCCAGGCGGGTTTGTTCTCCATCAGTGATCACATCAAGGCCCGCAGTTACCTGGTCGTGGATTGCAGCGATAACTGCATCTTCTATCATCTCTTCAATATCAGCTGCACCAAAACTGTTCATATGTTGGGTGGCAAATTCCAGCCAGCCCGGGAAAGGGTAGGAGCCTACTACGGTTGTGCGTATGGGTTGGGTATTCATATTGCTTTTTTAATAGCTAAGGAATATTAAAGCTAAGATTTGACCTTATTTGTTTCCCACGTTTTCGTACAATTTTGCCAGGCGATGCGCATGTTCATCATATGCTGATTCAAAAAGTGCAGTGGCTTTTTCCGTTCCCACCAGGCAGGAAGCAGTCAGTACTTTCAGTGGATACCCTGCTTCTGTTAAGATACGGGCGAGTTCTGCTTTAATGCAGTTCACCAATAACACTCCGCCCAAAGTTGATCCTGGAGCTATTGGGGTATCCAATCCCGGGACATAAACCATTGCATCACCTTCGGGTGCGCCTGTATCCAGAATGAGGTCGGCGAAATCGGTGAGTTTTTTTCCATCATTACGCTTGCTGGTACTGGCCTCAGAATGTTTTTTTGTAACAAGCGCTACAACTTTAATATTTTTTTGCTGAAATGCTTCGGCCATCTCAACGGGTACAATGTTAGTGCCGCTGGATGATATAATTAATGCGGTATCCATTGGCGACAGGTCAAAATTCCTGAGGATTCGATCTGCAAAGCCACTTACATTTTCGAGGAACATGGCCTGCCTCTGCCCATTGGCACCTACAACACCATTATGAAAAGTGAGCGACAATTCCACAATAGGATTAAAGCCTGGAAAGGAACCGTAACGGGGCCACATTTCTTCCACCATGATACGACTATGTCCGGACCCAAAAACATGCACCATGCGGCCCGCCAGGATGGTTCGGGCAAACCATTCTGCTGCTGTACGAATGTTATCTTCCTGTTTTGAAACAACTTCGAGGATCGCACCTGATTTTGATAAATATGTTTGTGTTGGGGTCATCTTTTGTAAGATTTTACGTTATGGTTTCCCTGGCGCTCAGGTATGATCTTCTTTCATCAATGCAAAACCTGCAGCACCAATAGCACCGGATAAATCTCCAAACCTGGATTTTACAATTTCCACTTTTTCCCCTCCGGCCCTCCATTCATACATTTCCATAAAACTATTCAATGGTTCAAACAGGTCCTTGCCCGCTTCCGTGATCCCTCCGCCTATTATTATTTTTTCCGGGGAAAGGATATTGGTTAAAGATGCCAGGGCTATGGAGAGCTTTCTGACAGAGCTGAGCCATAGCCAACGCGCAAAATGATCCCCTTTGCGGTAATCATCTAATAACTGGTGCGTATAGGCGTATTTCCCCAGCGACCTTTTCCCAATGGAGCAGTTTCCGATGGCATCTTCGAGACTGCCGGGCAGATTGCAGATATCATTTTCTCCTTCACTGTCAACTGTCATATGTCCCAGGTGCCCTGCTTTCTGAAATGCCCCCTGGTATATCCGTCCGTCTATCAAAATAGCCCCACCCACACCTGTACCCAATGTGAGCATGATGGCATGACGTATACCTTTTGCTTCACCGTACCTTGCCTCAGCTGCCATGGCCGCAATGGCATCATTGGCTACATATGTTTTGTGGTGTAGATAATCAGTCCAGATAAATCCTTCGAGGCCCTGCAAACGTCCAGGCATAAACGAAATGGCCTCATTTTTTTCATCCGGGATGCCGGGTGCGGATATGCCAATTACATATGGATGGCCCTTGAGCTTTTCCTTCAATTTATCAACGGTACCTTTAATGGCCATTTTCCATGGCTGGCCTTCACTGTCTTCCGTGGGAGTATAAACCTGTTCGATCTGATTGCCGTCCGGGTCAATTAACACTCCCTTAATGCGGGTGCCTCCGAGGTCAATTCCAATGGCTGCGTACTTCATTCGGAAAAATTTTGATACTGTCCTTCTGAAACTGTCCAACCGCCATCCACTGCAAGCACCTGTCCGGTGATAAACTTAGCCGCTTTTGATAATAAAAAGACTGCAGCGCCATCCACATCTTCGGGTATCCCTGCACGTCCGCCATCTAGTGGCTGTTTGGATTGTACAAAATTCAGTATTTCGGGGTTGGTGATAGCGCGTTCGGACATAGGTGTATCGATCAATGCAGGAGCAATGACATTTATGCGGATATTATCTTTGGCATAGTAGGCTGCAATCGATTTGCTGAAACCAATGATGGCCGACTTTGCTGCGGCATATGCGTGTGTAGTAAAGTAGCCCGGCGAAGGTGAATAGCCAAGAACCGAACCCATATTCAGGATTGCACCACCATTGCCAGATGCTAAAAAATATTTTATCGCCGCCCGGTTAGACAGCATCATAGAAGTAAGATTCAAATTCATTGTCTTCTCCCAGCCATCAAGACTGAGTTCATGCAAGGGGCCATCACCATATTTTCTGCCGCTCCCACCAGCTACATGATAAAGTCCGGTGAATCCACCAAAATGTTTCACACAAGTTTCAATGGCCAGCGATGCAGTCTGTTCGTCTGTGGCATCTCCTTTAAACGCGAGTGCTGATTCCCCAAGTTGTTTTTGTGCAGTTTCAACATGTGCGGGATCGCGCCCGACTACTATAACTTTGGCACCAGACCTAATGAAAGCCATGGCTGCGGAAAGTCCCATACCGCCTGTACCACCGATAACTATTATTTTTTCATTCTGCATGGTAACCGAAATAATGATATTGAAAATAAATAAAGTATTCCGTGATTTGAATTTTTTCTGTTTCTCTGCAATAATGCATCCCATGGTTTGTGGGTAAGAATGCTAAAAATTCGCCTGGTATGATATTATCAGTTACATATTTATTAACTTGAACAATCTTCTTACCTGATTTTACATTATTTAGGTGTATCAATGGCTATGAAAAAAAGTATCAGATTCTTTTACAGGTTTATGGCCATTTTCTTTCTTTTCAGCCTGATGCTGCATGCATGCCAGGAACCGCCGCCACCAAAACCAAAGGAGATTGTTAAAAAACCTGAATTATTAAATCCAAAGACAAGTGAGATCATAGAAACGGCCCTCGATTATGCTGCAGAAAATGGTGGGAAAATAAATGATTCCATTCAGCTCGCAGAAATTGGTCTTATTAAAATCGTATATGCTGGTTCACCTGTAAAGCGAATCTGGAGCAATGAAAAAACATGGTTGCCCCTGGGAGATGCTTTGTATACATTTATCGTAAGTTCAGAGAACTATGGCCTTTTTCCGGAAGACTATCACTCAAGAACATTAAAATCGGTGAGAAATCAACTGAAGGATTCCACTGCGATGACAGACGCAGCTCTTTGGGCCCGTAGTGATTTGATGCTGACGGATGCCTTTATCCATATGGCTCGTCATTTAAAATTAGGCAGGCTGGAAAGGGATAGCACCAGCCTACGTCTCGATTCAGTCTTTGGTGAAAAACAAGTGAGTTCACTTTTCAAAAGGCTTACTGCACCTGATTCTGTAAAGGCCTTACTTGAATCGCTGGAGCCCCTTCATGCTGGTTACCGCGAGATCCGTGAGCTCCTTCCAAATTTCTTAGATTCTATGGACAGGCGCAAATACACATATATTGATTTCCCTAAAAAGGATACACAGACTTATGTGAAACAATTGCAATCCAGGTTATTTGAAGAAAGCTATATCACTTTCAATACCCGTCTGCCTGATTCAGTTGAAATGAGTGAAGCGATCAGGAAAGCTCAAGTGGCGAGAGGCCTCACAGTTGATGGAAAAGCTGGTCCGCAGTTAGTGAAATCTTTAAATAATACCGGATGGGAAAACTTCGCCAGGATTGCCATCAACCTCGACCGTTACAAGCAGTTGCCTGATTCCATGCCACAGCGATATGTTTGGGTTAATCTGCCAGCCTACACAATGCAGATGATTGATTCGGGGATAGTTATAATGGAATCAAAAGTGATCGTTGGTCAGCCAAAAACAAGGACACCCGTGCTGCAAAGTGAGATTACCAATTTCATTACATATCCGCAATGGACGGTGCCTTTCAGTATCATTATCAAAGAGATGCTGCCTAAGATTCAAAAAAGTACTGATTATCTGCAGAAACAAAATTTGATGGTGGTGGATCGATACGACAGTATTATCGACCCTGATAGTATCAACTGGAGCAAACTCAGTAAGACATATTTTCCATACCAGCTAAAACAAAGAGAGGGTGACGACAATTCTCTCGGGGTGATTAAATTTAATTTTCGTAATAAATATGCTGTTTACCTGCACGATACCAATGCCAGGGGATTATTTAGCAGGGGAAATCGTGCCATGAGCCACGGTTGTGTTCGGGTTCAGGAATGGAAGCAGTTTGCGGAAAACCTGGTCTACACTGATACACTAAAATATCATCCTGATACCCTGGCTGCCTGGATTCATCGAGGTGAGAAACATACCGTGGGTCTTCAAAAAAGAACCCCGATCTATCTCCGCTATTTTACTTCTTACGTATCAGATGGTAAAATAAAGTTATATGACGATATTTATGCAGATGATAAACTGCTGAGGGACAGGTACTTTGCTAAAAGGTTATAAAAAATTGTTTCTTTTCCCAGAGTTTTGCAGGGTTTTTGATAGTAAGGGTGTGGAAATGGTGAGTTTGGTTAAGTGTGCGTTTTTAACCCAAAAGTCTGGCATGATTAGATATTTCTACTCAATTCTATTTTGTTTCTTTTTATATCTCCCTGGTTTACAGGCTCAAACAAGAAATACACGCACGGGTACCCCGGCAAAAGTGCAATATGGTACTGCCAGTTTTTATGCAGATAAATTTATAGGTAAGCAAACTGCAAATGGCGACATTTTCAGTCAGGATAAAATGACCGCTGCGCATAATACATTGCCTCTTGGTACCTGGATCCGGGTTACCAATCTCCGCAACAAAAAGGCTGTTGTAGTACGTATTAATGACAGGCTTCATCCCAAAAACCCCAGATTGGTGGATCTTTCAAAATCGGCTGCCAGAAAACTCGGTTATACAGGGCAGGGCTTAACAAGGGTTAAAGTAGAGGTTTTGGGACGCAAACAACCTTCTGAGCAAATTGTTAAACAATAATTATTTCCCAGTTTAACATTAGCCCATTATTTTTGCCTGTCTTTCTAAAAAACTGTTTATGAAAAAATGGATCAGCCTTATCCTTGCCCTTGGTATAGTATTTATCTCCAATGCGCAGGAAAAAAATCTTTACAGGAAAAATCACACATTGGCAGTGCATTATACCCTTCATGATTTTAAGAGTGCTGCCCAACTTAAAAACAGCAGTTTAAGTGATATGTTAAATGAGGGTGATTACGCTAAGGTAAGTGAGATGAACCCCGGTTTCGCATTATCTTATTTAAAAGGCCTTACAAACAATTTGGATGTTCAGGCAAGGCTTGGTATTTCAAACCTTGAATATCCTCGTCCAGGCACAGTTCCTGGCATTAATTCACAATCAAAAGGGTTAATTGAAACCGATGTTAGCCTGAACGTCAAACTCCTTTCTGATAAATATTGGGTATCTCCTTTTATTTCTGCAGGATTGGGTGCATCCCAGTGGAATGGATATTATGCGGCTTACTTTCCAACAGGGTTAGGTTTGCAGGTTAATTTTTACGATCAGGTATTTGCACTGGTTCAGGCACAATATCGCTTACCGGTTACAGCAAATGCTAACAATAATTTATTCTACAGTTTTGGTCTTGGTGCCAATATTGGTAAAAAGAAAGAAGTAATAGTTCCAGTTCCTCCGGTTCCTGTTGTAGTGGATACAGACGGAGACGGGATACCTGATGCTGAAGACGCATGCCCAACTGTTGCCGGATTGGCTAAATTCAAGGGCTGTCCGGATACGGATAAGGATGGTATCCAGGATTCTGAAGACAAATGTCCAACGGTGCCAGGCCTGGCGCAATTCCAGGGATGCCCGGATACGGATAAAGATGGTATCCAGGATTCGGAAGATAAATGTCCTACCGTTCCCGGTTTAGCCCGTTACCAGGGTTGCCCTATTCCGGACACAGATGGAGATGGTATTAATGATGAAGAAGATCGTTGCCCCGATGTTCCGGGTGTTATTGAAAACAAAGGTTGCCCTAAAATCGATTTCCAGGCAAGTGATGTTACCTTCCAAAGTGGTAAAGCTATTTTATTACCTGCTGGTAAAAAAGAACTTGATGTTCTGGCTGAATTGCTGAAGAAGAATCCTAATGTTAAAGTAAGCCTTGAAGGCCATACGGACAACACAGGTACCGATAAAGTAAACGATCCGCTTTCGGCCAAACGTGCTGAAGCTGCTAAAGCTTACCTGGTAAGCAAAGGCATTGAAGCCGATCGTATGGAAACTGCAGGTTTTGGTTCTAAAGTTCCTGTTGCTGATAACAAAACAGCAGATGGAAGGAAACTGAACAGGCGCGTTGAAGTTAAAGTTCTTTAAAATAAATGGATTCATACAAAAGAAGCCGGCCCTTTTAAGGGGCCGGCTTCTTTTATATTTGTTTTAAAGATTTTTTTCAAATTCAATGAATACCTCCGATCCAATTCTGGCTTCAATGGAATTATAAGATTGTGCAAGAATGTTTAACTGGAAATATTTCCCGAACAAAATCCGGTATTCTTTTTCATTTCCACCAAATGGGGGTCCTCCTTCAAACTCCCGATTAAACAAGACACCAGCTATTTTTCCACCAGGTTTTAAAATCGAATGCATCTTTTTGGCGTATGCTTCTCTTAGCGATGGATCGAGTGCACAAAAAAAAGTTTGTTCCAAAACCAGGTCGAATTGATCTTCCAGTGAAAAAAAATCCCCGGTTATAATTTTTAAGTTAGGGTAGATATCTGACGGTAATTTCTTTTGAAGAGAAGCAGTTAATGCGGGGGCTATATCTATAACTGTGATATCGCTAAACCCCTTTTCTAAAAGGTATAATGCTTCGTAGCAGTTTCCACAGCCCGGTATCAAAATTCTGATCGATTTATTTTTTAATTGATCGATATATACTTTCAGGGGAGGGGAGGCCTCACCTAGATCCCAACCGGTTGTGTTCTCCAGATAACGGTTGTTCCAGTAGTCTGAGTCAAGTTTTTTCATAGAAATAAGTATGATTGGATGTAGAAATTTGAGGGGTAAATTTTCAAGGTTTCCAAAACCCCACCAGGTTTCCAAAATCCCACCAGATTTCCAAAACCCCACCAGGTTTCCAAAACCCCATCTGGTTTCCAAAACCCCATCTGGTTTCCAAAACCCCACCAGGTTTCCAAAACCCCACCAGGTTTCCAAAACCTGGGTAACTCTCCAAAAGTCCCCCCACTTTCCAAAAGTTCCCCTAAATTCCCACTAATCGTTGATAATTAAATATATACAAGATTTTAATCTTATTTTACTTCAAGTTTATGCTTGGAATTACTGGTAATATTCTCAATTGTCCAGTCGATCCTGTTTACAAAGGGTGATTTCCTGACCGTACAATCAGCTTTGCTGCAAATACTACAGGAAAAGTCCAGGCAGCCATCAGAATGCACAAACAATTCCACAGATTCACCAAAGGCAGATTTGATGTTTTGAGAAAGAATATCGATTTCATCATGTGCCTGATGAACATTAAGGTACCATGGCACGGTTAGGTGGCAATCCAGGTGGAGGATGCTACCATATTTTATAATACGTACGTTATGGAGGTCAATCCAGTTATCCCGGCGGTTTTCCTGCAGGTAGGCAACCAACTTTGTCATCAGTTCCATATCAGCTTCGTCCATGATGCCGGCAAGTGACTTTCTAACTATGGTATATCCGGTATAAATAATAATAAATGCAAATAGAATGGCAACCGCACTATCCAGCCAGGGCCAGTGCAGGAAATAAATAAGGATCAGACCGGCGATAATGCCAACAGTTGACCAGGTATCGCTTCTGAGATGTTTACCAGAAGCTACCAGGGCAAGCGAATTATTCTTTTTCCCGACATTAATGCAATAGGTCCCGGTGATATAATTGATCAGTGCAGTAACACTAACCAACATGATTCCAAAATCCAATTGCTTCAGCGGATGGGGGTGAATGAAATTGTTGATGGCTTCGTAAATGATGATTAGTCCGGCAACCGTAATCAGGCTGCCTTCTACGGCGGCAGAAACAAATTCTGCCTTACCATGCCCGTAAGGGTGATCTTCATCGCGGGGCTTAGCAGCTACAAACAAACTGAAAAGGCTGATAAAGCCTGCAACCACATTGACCGTACTTTCCAATGCATCAGTTAGGATGGCAACTGACCCTGTCATCCACCAGGCTACCAGCTTAATAATAAAAAGTATTACGGCTACTACGGTGACCAGTTGCTGGACTTTGAAATTTTTCTGTGCGGTTGACAATGCTTTCGTTTGCCGCAAAGATATTTACTTAGGGAATGAGACCGTTAAAAAAGATACGAACAACTGTTAGTTTTTTAACGACAATTGAATTATTTTCGCACATACATAATTTATCCAATAAACAGAAACATATGCAGTTCCAGTTGAATGAAGAGCAACTCATGATCCAGAAAGCAGCCCGGGATTTCGCACAGCAGGAATGCCTGCCCGGGGTAATTGATCGGGATGAAAACCAAAAATTTCCTAAACAGCAGGTCATGAAACTGGCTGAATTGGGATTTATGGGCATGATGGTTGATCCAGCATATGGTGGCGCAGGTATGGATACGGTTAGTTACGTACTGGCAATGGAAGAAGTGAGTAAAATTGATGCAAGTGTTAGTGTATGCATGAGTGTGAACAACAGCCTGGTTAGCTGGGGACTGGAAGCATTTGGAAACGAAGAACAAAAACAACAATATCTTACCCCTCTGGCCCAGGGTCGCAAAGATGGAGAACTTTATATCGGCGCTTTCCTCCTTAGTGAACCAGAAGCCGGCAGCGATGCCACTTCTCAAAGAACCACCGCAGAAGATATGGGCGATTATTATCTCCTCAATGGAACCAAGAACTGGATCACCAATGGCTCCTCAGCATCAGTTTACCTGGTAATGGCGCAAACCGATGCCGCAAAAGGAAGCAGGGGGATCAATGCACTCATAGTTGAAAAAAACTGGCCCGGGGTAACTGTTGGTGCAAAAGAAAATAAAATGGGTATACGTGGCAGTGATACCCACAGCATCATGTTCAATGATGTTAAAGTGCCAAAAACAAACCGTATTGGCGAAGACGGATTTGGTTTCACCTTTGCTATGAAAACGCTTGCAGGCGGTCGCATTGGCATAGCTGCACAGGCACTGGGCATCGCCAGCGGCGCTTATGAACTTGCCGTGAACTATTCCAAACAACGTAAAGCATTTGGTAAAGAGATCATGCACCACCAGGCGATCCAGTTCAAACTCGCGGACATGGCTACCCGAATAGAAGCTGCCCGGTTATTGTGCCTTAAAGCTGCCTGGGAAAAAGACCAGGGTATCGATTACACCCTGAGTTCTTCCATGGCCAAAGTATTTGCTTCCGAAACCGCCATGTGGGTTTCTACCGAAGCTGTGCAAGTACACGGCGGTTATGGCTATGTGAAGGAATATCATGTAGAACGACTTATGCGGGATGCTAAAATCACCCAGATATATGAAGGAACCAGCGAAGTTCAGAGAATTGTAATTGGTCGCCAGATTCTGAAGTAAATACATGAACCGCAAAGTCTCAAAGATTTAAACCGGCATCTTTTTTTATTGTTATTTTTAACAACAAACAGGAAAGTATATGTCGGTAATAACCATAGACAGGTTGTGCAAGATATACGACGCTAATTATGTGCTGAAGTATATTTCCTTATCATTCGAAGCAGGCCAAATCATTGGTTATATAGGTCCCAACGGGGCCGGTAAAAGTACCACCATCAAAATTCTGACCGGCATCATCGGTGATTTTGAGGGGGATGTGACTGTTCTGGGAATGGATGTTCGCAAAGACAGTCTCGCCATCAAACAAAAGATCGGCTATATACCCGAGAACGCTGCATTGTACGATGTGCTCACACCGGTTGAATACTTAGACTTCGTCGGCAGGCTGTATGGCATGGAGAAGCAAATCATCCATAAGAAATCAACAGAATTATTGCACCTCTTCGACCTTGGATCAAAAATGGATCAGCGAATGAGCGGATTCAGCAAAGGGATGCGCCAAAAAGTGCTGCTGATTTCGGGCCTGATGCATAATCCCGAGATCATTTTTTTGGATGAGCCATTGAGCGGCCTGGATGCCAACGCCGTAATCCTTGTGAAGGAAATTCTTGCTCAATTAAAGAAAGCAGGCAAAACCATTTTTTATTCTTCTCATATAATGGATGTTGTTGAAAAACTGAGCGACAGGATCGTTATTATTAATAAAGGCGAGGTGATAGCAGACGGAACATTTGAATCACTTCAGCAACAAGCCAGTTCGGGCTCACTGGAAAATATCTTCACCACATTGACCGGAAACCAGGAACATGAATCAACTGCCGGGGCTTTCATTTCTGTCATCAACAATTAACCAATGGAGAAAATTTTACTCAGGCTGGTTTATTTGTTTCGTCCATTAATCAGTGGCAGAGGGATTGATTTTGAAAAAATGCTGGTGATCGTAGATACCAAACTAAAAATGGACCAACGGAGGGTCTATATGAATTGGCGCCAGGGTAAAAGGAAAGAGAATTCGAATCACCTGATGATCGCCCTTTTTTTCTATGGGTTCATGGGGTTTGTTATGGGCAGCATAATATACCTGATCGATAATTTTCTGACGATCATGATCTTTACCCATGCCTATATCCTTTTCATGATGGCCATGATCCTGATTACCGATTTTTCATCCGTATTACTTGATACAACAGATAACCAGGTGATCCTGCCAAGGCCTGTAAGCAGTAAAACACTGTTTATGGCAAGGCTCATACATATTTTAATTTACCTGTTCCAGTTCACTATGGCCATTGCCGCCGGAAGTGTACTCTTCACTTTTTTAAAGTATGGAATGATAACAGGTATTGCATTCGTGTTTACAACAGTACTCACTGTTTTACTGGCTGTTTTTCTGACTTATTTTTTATACCTCGCCATTTTACATATCAGTAATGAACAAAGAATCCGTGAGATCATCACATATTTTCAAATATTTATGATGGTTTTTTTCACCATTGGTCTCCAGGTGTTACCAAGATTACTGAATGTAATTGATGTGAGGCAGGTAGTTGACCTTAAGGGATACATGTATGCTTTGCCACCAGTATGGATGGCTCTTACTGTAGATGCATTCCGCCTGATGCAGTTTGATAGTGTGCATATTGTAATGATGGTTTTATCTTTCCTTATTCCCGGTTCAGGCTTTTGGATTTTATTCAAATACCTGGCGCCTGGTTTTGCCAAGCGAATCACAGCATTACAGGGGACTTCAAATAAGACTATAGGTGAAGAAAAAAACTTTGGCAAAATAGAAAGAGGTTCTTTGTCTGATCGGATTGCTGAAATAGCCTGCAACACCCCGGCAGAAAAAGGAAGTTTTGGATTTACCTGGAAAGTCACTGGCCGTGACCGCAATTTCAGGATGCAATTTTATCCCGGACTTGCCTATATCCTGATCTTCTTTTTCATTTTTGTAATTAGGGGGGGCAAATCAATTGCAGAAAATTGGCAGCAGTTGCCCGAAACAAATAATTATCTATGGTTGATTTACCTCTCTATGTTATCAGTATCCAGCAGCCTTACAATTGTTGCTTATAACGATTCATACGCTGCTTCATGGATTTATCACAGTACGCCAGTGAAGAAACCGGGCGAAATTATTCTGGGCATGATTAAATCATTATTCATTAAATATTTTATACCGGTTTATATTGTTTTGTTCCTCATTGCCCTGAATATCTGGGGAATAAAAGTGGCAGACGATTTTGTCTTTGGTTTCTTCAGCAATATGCTTTGCTTTCTTGTACTGGCGGTTTTGTCTGATCATTACCTGCCTTTTTCGCGTCAACCGGATACCAAACAACAAGCGGGCAGGTTCTTTGTAATCATGATACAATTTCTATTGGTTGGGGCCCTGGTTGGTTTACATTATGTACTCATCAGTCGGCCTCTTTTATTATATGCTGTAATTCCATTACTCATCCTGGGCATTGTGATTATACTGAGAACGCTTCGTGCATTGCCCTGGTCAAAAATTGCAATATAAATGCCTGTACAAAAAGATACATACCTAAGTTTATCCGGGCTTCTAAAAAGCAAACGAGTTACTCTTGTGGCCGTTTCCAAAACAAAACCTGTACCTGATATTGAAGAGATGTATGCAATGGGCCAGCGGGATTTTGGAGAAAATTATGTGCAGGAACTGGTAGAAAAACAGGCATTGTTGCCAACAGATATTCAATGGCATTTTATTGGCCACCTGCAAAGCAATAAAGTGAAATATATCGCGCCCTTCGTCCATATGATTCACGGGGTCGATAGCCTTAAACTATTACAGACCATAAACCGCCAGGGCGCGATGCAAAACCGTAAGATCAGTTGTCTTTTGCAGGTACACATTGCCGTTGAGGAAACAAAATTCGGACTTGATAAAACGGAATTGATGAACCTGTTGCAGGAAATTTCAGGTGAGCATCCTTTGGAACATGTGCAGATTTGCGGCCTTATGGGTATGGCTTCTTTTTCCGACGATCCCCAAAAAGTAAGGGCCGAATTCAAAAAGCTGAAATCACTTTTCGATGACGTAAAAGAAAAGTTCTTTTACCATGATGACCAGTTCTCGGTACTTTCCATGGGCATGAGTGGCGATTATACCATCGCAATTGAAGAGGGTAGTACCATGGTGCGCATAGGAAGTTTATTGTTTGGCTCCAGATAAGTCTACTTTTTGTACTTTTTTTACCGGGGCGCTTGTTGGTTTGAATAAAGGTTCATCCATAAAAGGCTGGTTCTTCAATCGCTTTCCTGTAGCCTTGAAAAGGGCATTTGCCACAGCACCACCAGTTGGTGGAAGCGCAGGTTCGCCAAGTCCTGTAGGGCTCATCCCATTATCAATAAAATGGGCATCCACTTCAGGAATTTCCTTCATACGGATCAGGCGGTAAGTATGAAAATTATTCTGTTCTGCTACTCCGGATTTGAAAGACACTTTACCAAACATCGCATGACCGTAACCGTCAACAATGGCTCCCTTAACCTGTTGCAATGCCCCACTGGAATTAATTACCTGGCCGCAATCAGAAACGGCGTATATTTTTTTCACCTCTGGTTTTCCGTTATTCATAACAACCTCACAAACCTGCGCCACATATGATGCATGGGAAAAATATACACTGAATCCCTGAAAAACGCCTTTCTTCTTTGCCCAGCCCGACTTTTCAGCTACATCTCTGATCACGGTATCAAATCTGTCGATGCTGTATTTGATTGCACCCACTGGTGTAGCTTTTGCTTTTTGTAATAGATCCAGTCTGAACTGCACCGGATCTTTTTTAGCAGCAAGGGCAACTTCGTCTAAAAAACTCTGTTCGGCAAAAGCCAGGAAATTGGTGATTGGTGCACGCCATGCCCCCGTTGTGATGGGAGATTTATGTTCAATGGATTTTATCAGCAGGTTATCAATGGATCCTGCAGGAAAATTATCCTCCCTGGTACAATTCTCTACATTAATTCCTGCTCCCGTTAATTTATACCCAATCATATTTCCACCTGCATCAAGTGCCGCTTCAAAACGATAACGTACAGCTGGACGGTAACTTCCACCCATCATATCATCCTCACGAGACCAGATTACTTTAACGGGTTGTTTAATGATGGAGGATAGTTCTGCAGCTTCCAGAACGTAATCGAACTTCAGTCTCCTGCCAAATCCGCCACCAAGCCTGGTAATATCTACCGTGATATTTTCTTCAGGTACGTTTAATAGTTTGGAAACCGCACCACGCGCTGCTGCAGGCGTTTGTGTAGGTCCAACAAGTTCTATTCCATCAGGCCGAACATGTGCAAAGAAATTCATCGGCTCAAGCGGATTGTGAGGCAGGAAAGGGCATTGATATTCGCTTGTAACTATTTTTGCAGCCGACTTAAAAGCAGTTTCAACATCACCGTCTTTTCTCCTGATCACTGCTTTATCACTATTTAGCAGTGTTGATAAAATGGTATTATGGTCTTCAGAACTTTCAATATTTCCCTCTTTTTCATATTCTACTTTAACTGCTTTTTTAGCTTTCATTACTTCCCATGTGGATTTACCAACAATGGCTACATTATTTTTAAATGAAACTACATCGATGATTCCGGGCATTGCTTTTGCAGCCGCTGCATCTATATTTTTGATCTTTGTGCCAAATGCCGGCGGCCTTTGGATGACGGCATATACCATGCCTTCGCGGTAATAATCCAGTCCGAAAATTCCCTTTCCGGTAACGATATTTTTATTCTGAACATTTTTTATGGGTTTCCCGATCAATTTGAAATCCTTTCGGTCTTTTAAAGGAACATCAGCAGGCAGGGTTAATGCAGAAGCCTCGGTTGCCAATTCGCCATAACCCAATTTTTTTCCGGTTTTAGTATGTACCACAAATCCTTCATTGGC
>JAHEEX010000256.1 GCA_024640465.1 Sphingobacteriales bacterium
CCATGCCCAGGATCTTGATTACTTTAATGGAAAACTGTTAAGGATTGATGTGAATAAAAGGCCCTATGCTATCCCGGCGGATAACCCTTTTATTGGCACAAAGAATGCAAGGCCTGAAATATGGGCCTATGGCTTTCGAAAATTGTGGCACTATTCTTTCGACCCTGTATCAAAACAATTATTTGGTGCCGATGTGGGAGAAGGAAATGAAGAGGAGATCGACATTATAACAAAAGGCGAAAATTATGGATGGCCAATCAAAGAAGGGAACGGCAAGGGCGATAAAATTGATTCAAGTAATACGTCAATTTTTACTTCGCCTATTTACGCCTATACTCACGAAACAGGGATATGTATAATTGGAGGAAGTTTCTATCACGGTGAAGAAATATCCTCATTAAAAAATAAATATGTTTTTGCTGATTTTAATGGCAGCCTTCATACCCTCGTTAAAAATGAAGCTGGATACTGGAAGAGGCAGTCAATAAAATTGATTAATAAACCTGAAGACCCATTTTTAATTTGCAGCTTCAATGCAGATGAAAATAACGTACTTTATGTAATGGGTATGCTGAATACCAAAACAGGAACTAAAGGTGTTGTGTATAAAGTAAAAAAAGCATAAAGTATTCATTGCGTTTCTTCGCAACAATCTTTTCTTTGCAGTAGGTGTATAAACATATATAATGAAATATTCAAGAAGAAATATGCTCCAGTCTATGGGAGCTTTAGCAGGGGCTTCCATTTTACCCATTCCCGTTAACGCCAATCAAACAGAAAGTACTCCGGAAGACCTGAAGGACATTATCAATCTTTTTGATTTTGAAAAAGCAGCACAGGGGAAAATGTCCAAAATGGCATACGAATTTGTTGCCAGCGGGGCTGCGGATGAATTTACCGTGAGATGGAACAGGGAGGCATTGGATAAACTAAAAATTCAAACCCAGGTACTGAATGATGTTGCCAGGCTGGATACAAAGGTTACCTTATTTGGTAAGGAAATGGCTTACCCGATCATGATCGCCCCCACCGCTTTTCATAAATTGATGCACCCGGAAGGAGAAATGGCCACAGCCCGTGGTGCCGGAGCAGCTTCTGCAACTTATGTGGTTAGCTCCTTCACCACTACACCCATTGAAGAAATAGCCAAAGTGGCAACACATCCGCTGTGGTTTCAACTATACGTGGTAGACGACAGGGCCTTTGTAAAAGACCTGGTGCAAAAAGTGGAGGCACAGGGATGCCGCGCACTATGTATCACCGTAGATACCCCGGTTTCGGGTGTCCGTAACCGGCAGCAAAAAGCAAACTTTAAATTACCGGACGACCTGCATCCGCCGTACATGATTGATACCGCCTTTGCTGCCAAAGGGGAAGCATTAAAATTCAAAAAATCGCTTACCTGGGCAGACATAGAATGGCTAAAATCCCTCACCAAATTACCGGTTCTCCTGAAAGGTATCTTAAATCCTAATGATGCCGAAAAGGCTATTCAGATTGGATGTTCCGGCATCATCGTTTCCAATCACAGTGGAAGAAACCTGGATACTGTTCCGGCTACCATTGAAGTGCTGCCTTCGATTGCCCAAAAAGTTAATAAAAGAATACCCGTTTTAATGGACGGAGGTATCAGAAGAGGAACCGATGTATTAAAGGCAATGGCATTAGGCGCTAATGCCGTACTGGTTGGCAAGCCTGTTTGTTTTGGATTGGCTTGTGGCGGATCTGAAGGGGTCACTAAAGTGATGACTATCCTCCAAAAAGAATTTGAATTTGCCATGGCTCTTTCAGGACGGTCTTCAATAGCTGGCATTGATGCTTCTTTGATTTGGCAAAGAGACTTATAATAATATTATTTGCCTGCAGTTCAAGATTTCAATTTTTCTGTACCTTTCACAAGAAAGTCTTTGAGGTTCTGACTTTCTTCAAATTCCTTATTTGTGTAAACGGGATTTTCGGCTATTACATTTAACTGGAAACATTAGTACCCTAAGCATTGGCAATTGAGGTCTCATCTGGTGTAAAATGCTAATATTGATGTCGTTTTGTAGCCATTCTTTTTTCATTACTTTCCTCTCACTATAAAAATTGCTATATGAAACAAGACGATGCCAAGCTTTCCAAAACACATGATATTAAAAACAAAAAGGATTTTACCATTCCCAGTAGTCATGTGGAGATGAACAGGCGGAAATTTGTTGAAATGACTGCATCTGCCGCATTAGCTTTCACTATTCTGCCAAGGCATGTACTTGGCGGAAAATATTATGTTGCACCCAGTGATAAAATTACCCTGGCTTATATTGGCATCGGTACACAGGGCATCAGGGAACTCCTACCCCTGTTGGCTAATGATCAATTCCGGGTGACAGCAGTTTGCGACCCCAATAAAGAAGCCATTGGATATAAAGACTGGGGGAAAGACTATCTGAAGAATGATATCCGTAAAGCAATCAATAACCCAAATTGGAATCCGGGTGGAGACAATACAATCCCCGGGGGAAGAGAAAATGGGAAATCGATTGTTGACAGTTTTTATGCAAATAAATACCCGGAACAAAAATATAAGGGATGTAATGCCTATGCGGATTTTCGTGAATTATTTGAAAAAGAAAAAGACCTGGATGCTGTTAAAATTTTAACTCCGGATCACCTGCACGGGATCATTTCCATGGCAGCCATAAAAAGAGGTAAGCATGTACTTGTACATAAACCTTTATCAAACCGCCTGGTTGAAGGAAAGAAAGTGATTCAAATGGCCCGAAACAGCAAGGCCATTACACACCTGATACCATGGGATTCAAACGGTTCCATGGAAACCGTGATGGCATGGATAAATGCAGGAGCTATCGGAACACTTACCGAAGTACATAACTGGACTAACCGCCCTGTCTGGCCTCAATATCCGGAACTTCCAACGGATAAACCTCCGGTTCCATCAGGATTGGATTGGGATCTCTGGCTGGGACCAGAAGCCGATCGCCCTTATCACCCAAACTATACACATATGGTATTCAGGGGTTGGTACGATTTCGGCGGCGGTGCCATGGCTGATATGGGCCATTACAGTTTATGGACAGTTTTTAATGCATTGAAACTGACTTCCCCAACCATTGTCATACCAAACCGCAGCCATGTTTGCGGCTTTCATGATCCGGTCCCATACCGAATCAATAACGACTTTTCTTTTCCCATGGCCAGCATGGTTCGATTTAAATATCCGGCCAATGGCTCAAGGCCACCTGTTGACTTATGCTGGTATGATGGCGGCATGCGGCCACCAACACCTGATGAATTACTTGCTGATAATAAAGAATTACCGCAGGAAGGAATGATGTTTGTTGGAGAAAAAGGTAAAATACTTGCCGGGTTTAATGTGCAGGATCCGAAAATCATTTCTGGTAATAAAATGGACATGCCAGCTAATGCAAAAACGGATCAACGCAGCCAGGTGCAACAAACTTCTGAGGCCCTTCCTCTGTTTGTGAATGCCTGCAGAACAGGAAAACAATATCCCGGTAATTTTTCAGAAGCTGAATATATAACAGAAGCAATCAATTTATATTCCGTAGCATTAAGGTCAAACCGCCTGTTAAAATATGATGCGGCTAATGTAAAAATTACCAATGTTCCGGACGCAAACAAATACCTTGACCGTGTATACAGACAAGGATGGGACCCGGCTTCCATTTAAAATTTCTTTTATGAACTGCCCAATCAAAAAATGAAAATGGTTTAACACAAGAGAAACAGGTTAAAGATTATCGGTGATGGTACTTTTAAATACAAGACCATATTTATCAGATTGTAATACTATTTTTCTTCAACAAATAAAAACATCATGATGCATTCAATAAAAAGAAGAGCTTTTCTCCATACAACAGCAAAAGCTGCAGGCGCTTTTCTGGCCCTTTCACAGTTGCCATCACAAATCTTTGCAGCTGCATCGGCCAATAAAATGCCCTTAGGATTTCAGACATTTACGGTAAGGGACATGCTGGGCAAAGATTTTTCCGGCACCTTAAAAATGATCGCCGGAATGGGATACCAGCTCACGGAAATGTGCTCCCCAAAAGGATATGAGATGATTGGTTTTGGCCCGCTGGCAAAAATGAAAACCGCCGATATACGAAGTATCATAACTGATGCAGGACTTATTTGTCCGAGTTGCCATTTTGGTTTTGGCGAATTTGCTGAGGATAAAATTGATGAACGCATTGAATTTTCGCATCAGCTTGGATTAAACCAGATGATATGCTCCACTTTCTGGCTGCCAAAGACGGCTACTATAAATGACTACCTGGCGGCAGCTGACAAACTGAATAAAGCAGCAGAAAAGATTAAAAAAGCCGGCCTGCAGGCAGGTTTCCACAACCATGATTTTGAATTTCAAATACTGGATGGTGAACTTATTTATGATGCATTGCTCAAACGTTTTGATCCCGACCTCGTAAAACTGCAGTTCCAAACACAGGTTATCGTTCATGGTTACAAGGCTTCAGACTATTTTAAAAAATTCCCTGGCCGTTTTATCTCCTCACACTTATCCGACTGGACATCAGACAAAAAAGAAATAGCCATTGGCAAGGGTGTTATTGACTGGAAGGAATATTTTGCTGCAGCTAAAACCGCAGGTGTGAAAGAATTTTTTGTTGAAATGAATTTGGATAAGTTCAAGGATAGCGCCTCTTATATTCATGAAATGTAAAACTGGTTCTTGCAGTTCTTAGAAAGTGGGTTTGCAAAGTTGAATTCAATGAAAATAGTGGGCAATAGCCTGGAAAACTTTAATTTCAAAAAATGAAAAAGAAATTAAAAACGAATTAATTATTACCTGTAAGCAACATAAGTCATTCCCGAACATGGCTTAAGTATTTCCAAACTTGCTCAGATCGAATGATGATTTTAAAATGTATTACCATTAAACGGGCTGATCTTATTTACATTGCAAGTCATCTTCTTGCCCTTGATTCGGTAATCCAGGAAAACTTTTGTCTTATGCTTATGCCGAATCTTCCTT
>JAHEEX010000078.1 GCA_024640465.1 Sphingobacteriales bacterium
TGGTCACAAAAAGAAAATATCTGTAAAATCATACCCATTACCAATGCGCAGAATTTCAACTTTTGGCACAATGAGGAAATGTATCAGGCTTTGGAAAGCAACAATGACCAGGCCCTTGTGAAAGCAAAAAATAAAGCTAAAAAGGAGTTGTTTGATTTAGTAGCTGATCAATGTGGAGAGATCTATCAGGAAAATATTTGTACAATAGTCTTTGCCAAAAGGTTTGCAGGATATAAAAGACCGGACATTTTTTTTCATGATGTCGATGCTTTTCAGGCTCTTGTTTCAAATAAAGAAAGGCCCGTTCAAATTATATGGGCGGGAAAACCTTATCCCATGGACTATACGGAGATAGGCGTTTTCGATAAAATTGTTGAAATCTCAAAAACCTATAATAATTGCTCCATTTTAATTGGTTACGAATTGAAATTGTCAAAACTGCTAAAAGCCGGTTCTGATATCTGGCTCAACGTACCGAGGCTAACACATGAAGCATCTGGAACCAGTGGTATGTCTGCTGCAATGAATGCCTCAGTAAATGTTGCTTTACCGGATGGCTGGTTCCCCGAATTTGCAAAGGATAAGATCAATTCATTTGTGATCCCTTCATGCGATAGTTCTTTGCCAGATCATAAACAGGACGACCTGGATGCTGCCAGTCTGTATAAATTACTCAACGAAGAAATTCTGCCCATTTATTATGAATACCCGCAAAGATGGCTTGAAATCGTAAAGCATGGAATGAGGGATATTATACCACGTTTTGACAGCAACAGGCTGGCGGCAGAATATTATGAGAAAATGTATGATGGAATAAGTGAATAAATCAGGAAAATAAAATGGATAGCTTTAAAAAATAAAGGAATATCCTGTTATTATTGTGATAAACGCAGCGAAACAGTTAGCCCATACGTACGAGGATCTCCAAGATGTACTCCGCCAAAATCATAGGCATACGCAATAAACTTTTCCTGGCCAAGGTTCCTTCCCCAGAAAAAAATATCAAATCTTTTGAACATCAATCCAAATCTTGCATTCAGCAGTGAATAACTTTCCTGTTCAATGGTATTGGCCAGGTCAAAAAACTGGTTACCCAGGTGAACCCATTCACCTCTTACAACAAGACGTACCGGCTTTTTAATCTTTAAGGGAAAACTGTATTGTGCTACCAGCATTGAGGTTGAAGAAGGCGTAAAGATCTGCTTATTGCCATCAAGGTTAACTTCCTGTCCATTTTGAGACAACCGCAATCGGGTATATTCTGCATCTGTATAGCCAAAATTATATTGCAGTTCAAGCCCTTTAAGCGGCCTTGCTTCCAATTCCAACTCAAACCCTTTGCTTAGCAGAGTACCGGCGTTTTGGATCACGGTTATGGCGTCCGGGAGCACAAGGGTAGGCACCTGGGCCTGGCTGACCTTGGTAATGAAGGCAGCCAGGTTTAACCTGATCCTGTTTTGAAACCAGGTATTTTTCCAACCTGCTTCAAAATTATCGCTGAATTCCGGATCGTATGAAAATAGTGGTGGCTGGGAAGGATCGGATGCAAGTTGTGTTAAACCTCCCGTCCTGTAACCCCTGCTATAAGAAAGATAAAAAAGCTGATTTTCAGTAGGAGAGTATGTTAAAGCCAATTTTGGTGAAAACGCACTATAATTATTTGATGAAGAAGTATCAGGCAAAACAGTAATTGGCGGATTTGGTTCCTTAAGATATTCACCTTCTATCGCAAGTTTCTTGTTTTCATAATCATAGCGGATTCCTAAAGTAAGGGAGAGTTTTTCAGTTAGCGCATAATTGGCCTGGCCAAATAAAGATAATCCCTGGCTTTTGCCTTTGTTTGTACTAATAACAGAAAAATTAGAATCAGGTATACCGAAAAGGGGAGCCTGTGCCCCAAATCCAGTTGCCTGTTTAACAGGATTATCCTGGAAAAAGAAGAAACCTCCAGCCGTCCATGTCAAACGACCCTCATGCGTTGCCGGTGAAGAGAATTTTAATTCCTCTGTCCATACATTTACTTTATTGTATTTGTTGCCGTAATTATTGAAAATGGTAATGATATCCAAAGGGGAAAAATCCCCATCCAATGGCTTATCGTAGATCCTGAAATTTGATTGAAAAGCAGTTTGTGAAGAGAAATTGAACGACTTACCATAATGGTTAACCGAAAGTGATGCATTAAAAATATCATCCTGCATCGTGGCAATGGCATTTTGATTGACGGTATAAGGTTCCCTGAATGCCGTTTCTTTATCCGGTGCCAGTGTAAATGCACCCTTATTGCGATTGTTAACGTGTTTAATATTTGCAGTTATACTCCATTTTGCAGAAGGGATATACTTCAGGTAGTAATTTCCGGTGAGTACATTCTGCCCGTCGAAGTCATCCTGTGTATAGAGATTTGTAAAATATCCTTTCCTGGATTGGTATTGAATCGCCACACCGGCAAAAAGCTTGCCAGCGATAATGGGTGTTTTAAAACCAGCAGTATACCGTTGCTGACCATAATTTCCCACATTCAACTCAAGAAAGGCTGTTGTTTTATTGCCTGGCTTTTTTGTAATTACATTTATTACACCACCCATGGCGTTTCTTCCATATAAAGTTCCCTGTGGCCCTCGGAGTATTTCAATTCTTTCTACATCTGTTAATTGAGGGATATAGGTATCAAGGTTAAACTGATTTACCCCATCAACATATGTTGCCACAGCCGGATCGTAGGAAGTTGTTCCAATTCCCCTAATGCTGGTGGCGTTCCTGTTATCACCAGGATTTGAACTGTACAGGTTGGGAACGAGTCCGGTTATTTCCTGAAGGCTCCATAATCTGAATTCAGCAATTTCCCGACTGGTAAAAGCCGATATGGCAACAGGGATTTTTTGTAACTTCTCTTCATACTTTTCTGCAGATACCACCACTTCGTCTAAATAATTGACTGCCTGGTCCAGATAATAATCTGTTTCCTTTTGTTCGCCAGCAACAATGTCAACCGCCAATACTTTTTGAGTATATCCAACTGCAGATAATTCAATTTGGTATTTCCCGGTAAAGAGGCCGTTTATACTAAAATGGCCATTAACATTACTAATTCCCCCTTTTTCAGTATTTAACAAGCGTATTGAAGCATTGCTAATGGGTAAAGAATCTTTGCTGAGGATCCTTCCCTGTAAAGAGCCGGTTTGTTGTGCGAAAAGTGACAAAGAAAACAGAGAAAACAAAAGAGATATCGCCAGTTTACACATGGATAAATAAAAGATTAAGGAAAACAAAAGTACAATTAAAGCAACTTAATATTTCAGAAGACCAGCTGATAAACAGCTTCGCTGCGTGAAAAAAAGATTAAAGACAGATCTTTTTTGTATTATTTATCCATTAGTAATTCATCCACAGTTTTTGAAGAAAGCTCATGAAAGAAAACAGCGATATTGGAAATAGTCTGTGCTAAAAATTTCTCACCTTTCTCGGGAGTTGATTTATATGGATTTCCGGTACCTGTATCCCTGGTTATTTTAGACCAGGGCCTTTGCGCCCATGCCCAGCCTTCCTTAAATCCAGCCAGGTTAAATTTCTTACTCGCGCCATCTCCGGCCTGATCAAGAGGAAGAACCAGGTTTGGGGCGATATGCATCATTACGCTGGTTTCCATTTCATCAGCATGGTCCCCAGGCTCTTCAAAAATCCCTTGTTTGGATGCAGACTGGTACCAGTTGAGCGAGCAAATAAACAGTTGAGGAAAAAAAATGGCCAGTTCCCTGATGATTGTTACAAAATTATTAGCTCCATGCCCATTAAATATCACGAGCTTTTCAATTCCATGTCTCACTAATACATCACAAATATCTTTGAGAATGGCAAGTTGTGTACTGGGTAGCATATTCATGCAATAATCAATATCCAACTGACCTGTATTTACACCATATGGAATATTAGGCAGAACCAGTAATTTACAACCTTTGTTCCAGGCAATTTCGGCAGCTTTTTCCACTACATATTCTGCCTGGTAATTGTCTGTACCATATGGAAGATGATAATTATGGGCTTCAGTTGCTCCCCAGGAAATTACAGCCAATCTATATGATGTTTGCTTTACTGATTTCCAATTGGTTTCGGCAAGTATATATGGGCGTGGTTGCGAAGACATTTTTAGTCAAATGTAAGAAGAATTGTAAAAGACACAAAGACCTTTATGAGCTATCCCTTTATTAATCTGTGTTTACTTGAATTAAGGTTTTATGTGGTGATTTTACAAAGCGCTGTATGTAAGTAGAAAATCCGGGGAAGAAATGTAATGCCTTATGCTCCTGGAATATCAATCTGAAATCAATTGATTTTCTGAAAGCTGTCTTTTACGAGCAATACTTTTCAGGGAATTGATACTCACGTTAAGTTCAAACCCAATCAGCAAAACCAATGAATTTACAAAAATGAGTAACATAAGGATAAGTATACTGCCAAGTGAACCATACACCTTATTATAAGAAGCTATATTATTTACCCAGTAGGAAAAAAGTATGGTGAAGGCAATAATAAGAATGGTTGCCAATGTAACGCCAGGTGAAAAGAATTTCCATTTTTTTTCCACTGCAGGGGCATACCGGTAAATAAGGGCAATTGAAACAAAAACCAACATGAAGGTGATCAGAATTCTTAAGAGCTGGACCACCCAATTAATGGTGCGGGCTTTAATGTCGAGCCATCCCGTAATAAGGTTTAATAATGCGCCTTGAGAGAATAAAATGAAAATGGTTGCAATGATCAGGATCACTATATAAACAGTTAGCTTGATAGCTTCCCATCTGAGTTCCAGGAAATTTCTTTTTTCCGTTTCAATATGTAGCATCGATTTATTGAAGGTCCGCATTATGGTGATCATGGCATTGGAAGAAAAATAAATCGCCAGGATCAGACCAAAAGATAATAAACTGTTGCTGGTGGCGAAAAAGTCGTCCATTACACCTTTGATCATTTTGAAAGTAGACGCATCAGGAGCAATTTGTTTCACAAGAACAAGGGCCTCAGTATATAATTTTTTTGATCCCGGCAAATGCGATAACAGTGTAAAAATAAAAATACCCAAAGGTGGAACGGCCATGAGAAAATTAAAAGAGATAGCACCTGCTCTTTCGTTTAGCCCTACCTGTTGCATCTGCTGGATAAAAAAACGGGCTACATCATAGAGCGGCAGGCCCTGAAAACCCGGCAGGCTTATCTGTTTGGATTTCCTGATCAGGAAACTTACCGGGGGGGAAGTAATTATAAGGCGCTCTAATTTGGTCATGCTACTATTAAAATACTCATTTTATGCTTAAACTATCCTGAGCCCGGCTAAAAGCTTTTGCATTTTTCATATGATCATTTTCATTAGAAGCAAAAGCATGGTATCCTGAGAAATCGGCCTTAGCGCAAAAAAAGATATAATCTGTTTTCGCTGCATTTAAGACAGCATCAATGGTTTTAATCGACGGCGTACATATTGGCCCTGGAGGAAGTCCCTTATGCTTATAGGTATTGTAGGGCGAGTTACCAGCTGCATCTATATGTTTAAACCTGATCCTCTTTAAACCAAAATCACGCAGGGCATACTTTACCGTTGGATCCGCAGCTAAGGTCATCCCTTTTTGTAACCTGTTCAGATAAACACTGGCTATAACCGGTTTCTCATCATTCTTATTGGTTTCCTCTTCTATAATGGATGCAAGTGTATATACTTCTTCAGTAGTAAGACCCAGTTTACCTGCTTTTTTTAGCCTTTCGGGGTTCCAGAAAATGTCCTTTTCGCTGTTTAGCTTTTTAAAAAGCTTTGAAGCGCTTGTATTCCAAAAGAAAGTATAGGTATTTGGGATTACCAGGGTCATTGCCGAGTTGGTATCAAGTCCATAACGCTTAAGAGAATCGGGCGAAAGGAGATATTGTATAACCTGTAGCGAATCACATTCAAGTTGAAGGCCTGCAAAACGGGCAAAATCTTCTTTAGTTCGAAACTTATTGATGACAAGTTTAACAGGATCCTGTCTTCCATTTATCAGCAATCTAAGTACTTCCGGCTGACTCATCCCATTTTCAATTTTATACCTGCCTGGTTTAACTTTGGAAACATAATCTGTTCTTCCTGCCAGCCATTCAAAAACGGCCGTGTTTTTCAGAATACCTTTGTTCTTTAGCCCCTGAATTACATAAGGCATTTGGGCACTGTCGCTGGGAATAAAAAAATACCTGCTTTTTTCCGGGAAAGCAGTTGCAGACCTAAAAAAGAAATATATACCTATGGCAGCAGTAATGATCAATCCCAAAAAGATTCTCCAGATAGTTTTTTTCATATGCTGGTTGTTCCGGTTCAATATAAAACAAAAACCCTGCTACGTGAGCAGGGTTTATAAAAAAATGGGAAAAATTATTTTTGCTGTTGAGCAGGTGTTGCCGGGGCAGGCTGTTGTTGAACTGGCGCCGGCTGCTGTTGCTGCTGTAAAGGTGCAGTATTTGAACTGTTAGGATTTATTCCTTTAATAAACTTATCTTCTGTTTGTCCGCCATTGCCAATAAGAAGAGAAGAGAATAAACAAAGAATAGCTACTATACCAGCCAGTATCCAGGTTCCTTTTTCAAGAACATCAGTAGTTTGCTTTACACCCATGAACTGGTTGCTGAATCCGGCAATATTACCAGCCAGTCCGCCACCTTTTGGGTTTTGTATCAATACAATCAATCCAAGTAACCCGGAGGCCAGTATAATGAGAATCAAAAACAGTGTGGTCATGTTTATTGGGCTTTAAGTTCAGAAATTTTGGCTGCGAAAGTAGCGCTTTTCAGAGGATCCAGCAAACTTAATTTTTCATAAACATCGATGGCTTTATGCGTAAGCCCTTGTTTTATAAATACTTCGGCCATAGTTTCTGTTAAAACATCTGCTTTGTCGTTAGACAGTTCGGCCTCAGATTTGATGATAGCCTCTGTTTTTTCGTCCATTTGGCCTTTGGATTTCTCCGGGTGTACCTTTTTCATGGATTTGAGCCACTCTGTAAAACTCTTCAGCTTTTTACCTAATTGGTCCTGCTGATCCTCCTCACGGAGTCTTATTCCCTGGGACGCAAAGTAATCTACGGCGTAAAGGGGCTCCAAAGGAATGTCCATGATTTCAGGCTCCTTTTCGGCAACTGGAAGGGTTGTTTTACTTATTTGCTCCTCCATGATTTCGGCCTGCAGATCATTCAATATTTCAGGCTCAATGTTGTCTTCTATATTTTCTGATATGGCGGGTTCCTGATCAATAATTTCAGGTTCTGCTATTTCCGGAGGAAATTCAATTAACTGTTCCGGTATCTCAACTTTTTCCATTGCAGGTTCAAGGGGGCTTTCCAGGATGTTTTCGGGGTTTAATTCAACTGGATCAGTTAGCTTTTGTTCAGCCACATAATTAACTGGTTCACTCTCTTCTTCTGGCTGAGATGAAAAATCTTCTGAAGTATCTACATTAATGTCTGTTGATTCAATAGTTTTTTCCTGGAACTCATCCTCGGCATCTATTAATGGTTGCACTACTTCTTCATAAGCTGACTGATCGTCATTTATCTCAATCCCAGTTTGTAAATGGCTAAAACCAGTTTCCTCAACTTCGGAACCTGCAGCATGGTTTTTTTCAAATGCCATCTCCATTTCTGCCAAAGCCTCAACAGATGTCTTTGCCCTCAGTTGATGATGAAGCCAGTGTGGGTTACTGAAATAAAGTGCCGTTTTAGCTACTGAGGCAGGATATCGAAGGTCGTGTGAAGACTGAAGTTTTCGTGTATATAAAAAATGGAGTATCGCAGCATAGGGGTACTTTGTTGTCATCAATAACAGGTCGTCCCGAGACATATCGTCCAGGCTTTCTTTGCCAAATAAAGACTTGACCGTATGATTCAGTTCAGTTTGCATTTTCCAGAATGACCAACGTCTTACCAGCTTGAAAATATTTTATTAAAAATTTCGTCTGCCAGATTATTAATGATCTGCTCAGCCAATTGTGCCTCTGCCTGTTGGAGGCTGAGCGTCGATGAAAACGGGAAGTTACGGGTTATACTCGTTTCAAAGTTTTTCTTTTCATTGATCTTATTCTTAAAAGTCAGGCTCACTGTTACGTTCAGGTTATTACTGGCTACCTGTTGATTTGAAATGCCAGATGTACTAACCGAATAATCCGTGATGGTCCCAAAAATTTCATAATCAGCTTCCCCGTTTGTCTGTGACAGACGTGTTTGATTAACAATCTTTTGCCTCAATTTTTCTGTCAGTCTTGGACTTAAAAGAGGATTAACATAACGGGCTTTATTTTCTATATAATTTACTTTTACCGTCTTTGCTTCCGGTTCAATGGAAACATCCTTCATCGAATACCGGCAGGTGCCTTGCAGGGAAACCAGTGCCAGCAATACCAATGAAAAAGTCAACAGATTTTGATGTATTTTATTCTTCAATGTTGTATTCTTTCAGTTTTCGATAAAGTGTCCTTTCACTGATTCCCAGGTCTGATGCAGCATCCTTTCTCTTTCCTTTGTGCTTTTTAAGTGCTTTTTCAATCAGTTCTTTTTCCTTATCCATGATATTAAGTGATTCATCCACTTCTACATGTTCCTGGATAATATTATCGTTCATATACAAGGGTTGTGAAGAAACCGGTAACATTGGTTTGAGAACCGGTTGTTCCATTTCCATAGTGTCTGATGATGTTTCCTGCAAAAAAGAATCGTGCGCCAACATGGAAGAAGCACTTGATGGGTTCTGCAACATTTCCAGAAACATTTTTTTAAGCTCATTCACATCCTTCTTCATGTCGAAAAAAAGTTTATACAGGATATCACGTTCATTCATATACTCACCTTGCTGCCCGTTTGGTTTTGCATTCATGATCATCGGTAAACGTGTTCCACTTTGTTCCGGTAAAAACTTACGGATATCATTAGCCGTTAGCATTTTTTCCTGGGACAGTACGGAAATCTGTTCTGCAATATTCTTCAATTCGCGCACATTGCCCGGCCAGGGATAGTTAATTAACAGGTTTTTAGCCTCCTCATCCAGTTGAATAGGGGCGGCTTTATATTTTTCCGCGAAGTCAACTGCAAATTTCCGGAATAAGAGGATTATATCTTCTTTTCTTTCTCTTAGAGATGGGACCCTTATAGGTACTGTATTTAAACGATAATAAAGGTCTTCCCTGAATTTGCCATTCTGTGTTGCTATCAACAGGTCCTTATTGGTTGCAGCAATTACCCGTACATCTGTTTTCTGTACTTTAGAAGATCCAACCCGGATAAATTCACCTGCTTCCAATACACGCAGTAAGCGTGCCTGGGTACCTAAGGGCATCTCAGCTATTTCATCCATGAAAAGGGTGCCGCCGTTTACTGTTTCAAAATATCCTTTCCGGCTGTCAACTGCTCCTGTAAACGAGCCTTTTTCATGTCCAAATAATTCAGAATCGATGGTGCCTTCCGGAATCGCACCACAGTTGACGGCAATAAATGGATTATGCTTTCTGGCAGATAATGCATGAATGATCAAAGAAAAAACCTCTTTTCCCACACCGCTTTCTCCGGCAATTAAAACTGTCAGATCTGTATTGGCAACCTGAACGGCTACCTGTAATGCATAATTCAGTGAAGGCGAATTTCCTATAATCCCAAACCTGTTCTTAATACTTTGAATATCCATAAGATCCTTTTAGGGATTTTTTACAAATCTGTTTACGCACCAATTAATGTACCCTGTGTACAATCCAACACGGTAACTGTAGCGTAATCTCCTTTCTGTAACATTGGGAAAGATGCTTTGGAGAAAACCACTACTTTATTTCGGCTGTTCCTGCCCATCCAGTGTTCACTACTCTTCCTGGAGTCACCTTCGATCAGCACTTCAAAACTTTTACCGATATCCTGTAGATTACTTCGAAGGGATAATTTATTTTGGAGGGATATTATTTCCTGTAACCTTCTTTTTTTAACTTCTTCAGGCACATCATCGGTATATCTTTTTGCGGCAAGGGTCCCCGGTCTTTCAGAATATATGAACATGTAAGAGAAATCGTAGCCACTCTTTTCCATAATATCCAGGGTATCCAGATGATCTTCTTCCGCTTCTGTGCAAAAACCGGTAATGATATCTGAACTGATACCGCAATCCGGCATCACTTCATAGATCCTTTTAACCTTGGCCATATACCATTCACGGGTATAGGTTCTGTTCATCAATTGCAGGATGCGGGTTGATCCGCTTTGTAAAGGAAGATGGATGTATTTACAGATATTGGGGTATTTGGCCATGGTATACAATACCTGGTCGGTAATATCTTTTGGATGTGACGTACTGAACCGCACCCTTAATAATGGGCTTACCAATGCCACTTTTTCGAGCAGTTCAGCAAACGTAACAGCTTTCCCACTGCTGTCATCACTCCAATAATAACTGTCAACGTTCTGTCCAAGCAAGGTTACTTCCCTGAATCCTCTTTCAAATAAATCGGTGCACTCTGCAACGATGGAACCGGCATCCCGGCTCCTCTCGCGCCCCCGGGTAAAGGGCACAACACAGAACGAACACATATTGTTACAACCGCGCATAATGCTTACAAAAGCGGTTACGCCATTGCTGTCGAGCCTGATGGGGGATATATCGGAATATGTTTCTTCCCGGCTGAGTAAAACATTTACAGCTTTATGGCCATCACCAGCTTCTTCAATTAATCCGGGTAATGACCTGTAGGCATCCGGGCCAACTACCATATCAACCAGCTTTTCTTCTTCCAGCAATTTTGTTTTGAGCCGTTCAGCCATACAACCCAAAACACCAACGAGCATACCAGGCTTCTGTTTTTTGATCTTCCTGAATTCTGTCAGCCTTTTTCGTACTGTTTGCTCTGCCTTTTCCCTGATAGAACAGGTATTGAGGAAAATAAGGTCGGCATCCTCCAGATTGCGTGTTGCACCAAATCCCTGTTCATTCAGAATTGATGCAACAATTTCACTGTCAGAAAAATTCATCTGGCAGCCATAACTTTCTATATAGAATTTCTTTTTGTAGGCCTTCTCCTCACCGGGTAAAGGTTTATACGATTCACCCTGTCTTTGTTCATCATGAACTTTGCCAGTCATCAATTCCAACATAATCCTATTTCGTTTTGAACTGCAAATTTAAGGGAATTTGATTGAAGGTGACAGTTTGGCAGTTATGTTTTTGCCATTATTATATAAAGGGGGAGTAAACCAAGGTAAAACATCAATCTATCATATCCTCAGGGTATTATAACCTGTCTGGAATCTCTACATTTGCCAGAATCTCCTAATTTGAGAAAGTCATTCTACTTTGTTTGGTTTCTGGCTATTTCCACCCTTACAGTGGCCCAGGAAAAGAATGTTTCTTCCGGGCAGATTTCCGGATCTATTCTGTCTAAAGAGAATAATAAGGTACTGGAAGGAGTAACAATCATACTGAAGCGACACAGTGATTCATTATTTCAAATACCGGCAATCTCAGATAAAGATGGCTTATTCAATTTCTTACTTATATCTGAGGGTTGGTATACATTAAAGATTACAAATATTGGTTATACACCATTAAAAATAGACAGCATACATATCCGGCCTGAGAAAGCAGATATTCAGCTTGGGGAAATTCTTTTAGCTCCCCAGGCAGCGGGTATGGAAACGATCATTATTTATGCGGATAAGCCGCAGTTGGAAAATAAAGATGGCAATATCATCTTCAATGCAACTGAATCCCCGCTTAGCGCTGGCTCCAATGCGGCTGAATTATTGAAAAATATTCCGTTGGTATCAAATGACCCGGATGGAAAGATAACAGTGAGGGGAAGGGAACCAAAAATTCTGATTGATGATAAGCCGGTTGAAATGAATGCCCAGCAATTACAGGACTTCCTGGAATCCATGCCCGGTAATATGATCGAAAAAATTGAGGTAATGACAAATCCACCTGCACAATATGCAAATGAGCCTGGTGGTGTTATCAATATAATTACCCGTAAAGGAAAGCTTGGTATCAGTGGCCGCCTAAGTGTTACGGCAGGCACAAGAGGGGAGAGAGGTGCTACTGGAAGTTTTAACCTTAGAAAAAAAGGGTTATCGATACAGTTCAACGCAGGATTGGGTTACAATAAATTCAAGGGCAATGGATATTCTGACAGGGAAAACAGGTATCCGGATTCTACAAACTCCTTATTCACCTCAAATAATTTTGTCAATGAATCTCAAAGGCCGAATGCCAGGTTAAATATTGAATATGACCTGAACAGTAAAAATTCGATCAATTTCACCACACAAGTGAACCAGCATGATTTTCAAAACCAAAATGATATAACCTATAACAATAAAAACAGGTTTGATGAAATTTATCGGATCAGCGAACGAAGGGTTATTAATGAAGGGGATAATATCAGTCCGTCTGCTAACCTATCTTATACCCACAGAGGGAAAATGAAAGGAGAGCAGTTAAGGCTGATTACAGGTTACAGCTATTCACAGCAGGATTCCGAAAAAGATTTTTACCAGCAATTTTTTGATGGGGGAAAAAACCCAATCAGGGGCGATACTTCTCAGCACCAATGGGAGGCAACTGAAAATAATGGGGTTCAACTCCGGTTGAATTACGATAAACCCTTTCAGGGTGAAAAGACAACCGTTTCCGCAGGTGCTGCTTATTTATACAATTCAAGCCATGTTGAACTTAATGCCTATTCTGTTGATACACCTGCAAATGGTTATGTATTCATACCAATGCTGAGTAATAATTTTCGTTTCACCCAGGGAATACAGTCATACAGGTTATCTGTAAAACAAAAACTTGCAGATCAGTTCTGGCTTACAGGAGGTGTCAACCTCGAAGAAACCAGGATTTCTTTTGATTTGATAAAAGACAACCAAAAAGTTAATAATGATTATATAAACTGGTTGCCATATGCAAGCCTGAATAAAAACTGGGAAAACAAAGTTAATCTTTCGTTAGTCTACAGAAAGACCATCCGGCGGCCCGGTATCCGTGAATTAAACCCTGCCATCGATTTCAGTGATCCATACAACCTAAGATTTGGAAATCCGGAACTACTGGCTTCCCAGGCACATACGTTCGACCTGGTAATAGGAAAAACCAGTGATAAGTTTTATCTAAATGGTGGTATTGGATTTAATAAAGTAGAAGATATTTTTGCCATTGTGCGCACCTTAATTGAAAATGGTATAACAGAGATAACCTGGCAAAACATTAGCGGAAGAAACGAATATGAACTCAATACCTGGATGGGTTATACTTTCAGTAAAAAATTCAGGTTAAACTTCAATGCCGGTTATACTTTTAATGAATATAGCCAGTATGATATTGATGTCAATAAATATCAAAATGGCGGATCATGGAACAGCAGGTTAAATCTTGCATTTACCCCAACAGAGCTCTGGAATTTCACAGGCAATCTGAACTTTAACCGGTTTGCCAACCCCCAGGGAACTGTTCGGAGTACCGTTAATATGCAGTTTGGATTGCAATATAAAATGCTGCATAAGAAACTGGTAATTGCGTTAAATGTAATTGACCCGTTTATTCAACAGGAGTATGTTACCTATACCGAGGGCACCAATTTTAGTGTAGAGAGTTATAGTTATACCGGCACACGAAATTACCGGTTAACATTAAGTTATAATTTTTCCAATACGCAGCATAAAAAGCAGGATAGCAACAAAGCGGCCTTAAAAGAAATACTGCAATCGAAATCCTGAACTTAATTGATCCAAAGAAAGAGTGAAAGCTGTATTCAAAACCACCGCTGAAGATTACAGCATATATTTTTATAATTCAGGCTAAGATTTTACAGCTATATTATACATGTTAAGAAATGGGTTTAAGCATGTTCAATTTAGCAGACAACCAGCTTTCTTTAACAGGTAACATCCATTTTTCGAGCAATTCTTTTTTTGTTTGGACGAGGTTATTAAAATAGATGGTTTCAGCAGAAATAAATCCATTTTCTATGGCATAGTTTAACTGACCCAGGGGCAGTAATTCCAGTTTATCTTTAATAATAAAAGCAAGCATCTGTCTGTCGAATAAAGAAACGCCAAATTGCTGTTCAATTTGTTTGATCAGCCTGACGGAACTATCAGTACTGCAACCACTAACGCCAGCCTCAGTTTCATCGGCCATAAGAATGATAAATCTTCCGAAAAAGAGGGTAGCGAAGCCTTTTACCGGTGTACCATGTGTTTGCCAGGATGCCGTAAAATTATTCAACATGTCTTCCAGTTGAAGGGCTTCCTGCATATTAAATAAGCGGCTGCTCTGGTAAATCCATACTTTGGAATTTTCAGCAAAGTCAGCTGGCAGAAGGCTTTTATATTCCCAATTCATGATGCAAAATAAGTTGTATTACGTTACCGGATAAAAATAATTCCTGGAT